>CAUFVC010000332.1:0-3028 GCA_959029275.1 uncultured Eubacteriales bacterium
CACTCTATCGCCTCCCTCTTTTGTTCATTTCAATCCCAACGACAGTTCACATCGTGACCTGTCGTCCTTACAATTCTATTGTACCGCATCCTAGCCGCGTATCTCGATTTTATCCATTTCGTTTTGATCTTCTTTCATATAAAAAAGTTTATTCCATTTGTGTCAATAGCCTAAAAATTGAAGCAATCCCGCATCGCATCCTGCTTTTTTCCAAGATGACAACGGCTCCGTCTACCTGACACTAATTGCTTGTTTTTACCAGATTGGGTACAAGGTGATGAGATCGTCCACCACAGTCCGCCTGAATATAAAACATGCTCCATCTAAAGCAGACGGTGAATCGTCTACTTAAAATGGAGCACGTCATTGTCATGAATACAGCGCTAGTTCAGGGCTTATATTGTGATTGCTATATGATTCCTAATGGCATTTTTTAATGCTCTTATTAAAATTCACATCATTCAGAGCCTCGCCGAATCTCTGAAAATGAACAACCTCGCGCTGCCGCAAAAAACGGAGAGGATCAATTACATCGCAGTCATCCGTCAAGTTCATCAGATGTTCGTAAGTGGTTCGCGCCTTTTGCTCTGCTGCCATATCTTCATGCAAGTTCGTCACCGGATCATCCATGGATTGGAAATATGCCGACGTAAAGGGGACTCCATTGGCATCCGCCGGGAATACCGCCCTGCCGTGTTGTGTATAGTAGCCGCCTAGCCCTGCCGCTATAATTTCGTCCATCGTCGCGTCCTGCATTAGCTGAAACATCATTGTGGAGATCATCTCCACGTGCGCCAATTCTTCCGTCGAAATATCCGTTAACAACCCCTTTGTCTTGCTGGTCGGCATGGCATAGCGCTGAGACATATATCGCAAACTAGCCGCCAGCTCTCCATCGGGTCCTCCCAACTGTGCTGCGACGAATTTGGCCATGTTCAAATCGCCTTTTCGAATATTGATCGGATACTGCAATTTTTTCTCATAATACCACATGGACGGCTACCTCCTCTTATTTTCCCAGGGCCACGGCTGGTCATCCACCCACTGCCAAGGACAGTCGCTCTTCGCTGTACCAAAATTCATAATCGGGCCGTATTTCTGCGTATATACTTTTCTCAACTCATCCATCGCCTCGACTAAAATATTATAATCTTCGAGGGCCTGCCGGCAATCGGGGTGGTTGTCAAGGTACAGGTTCAAATCAACCAACAGAAAGCTGATCTGCTGAATCTGTTTCATCAGATCCTGCTCTTGATTACAGGAATTCATATTATTGCAATTGCACATCATCTAAGCCGCCTCCTATCTCGCATCATATTTTTGTCCCGGACCCCAGGGCCAATAGAGATTGGTAAAGGAACTTCCCCTAGCAAGGGCCGTTTCCGGTGAAACTAGGCCCGTGTACGGCTGAGGCGGAATATATGCCGTAACGAGCGGCACATCTTCACACAGATTGACAGGATTGCATCCCCCATTTTCTGAGCTGCAATTGGCTTTTTGGCAGCCACAGGCGGCCTCCGGTCTCTGCGCGCACGATCCACAATCGACGGTTCTCGGTTCCGGGCGCTGTCCACAACCACAGCCACAGGTTCTCGGCTCCGGGCGCTGTCCGCAATCACAGGCTCTCGGTTCCGGTCTTCGCCCACAACCGCAGCCCTGCCGCTCATTGTCTGACTCATGGGTGATATCCGCCAGAACGCTCTGTGTCCGTTCCATCGCCTGTTGAATTTGCTTATGCATCTGGTCATAGGATCGATTATCAGAACACGCGGCCTGATTGCCAACAGGGCGCAAATAACTTTTCCGCGCACCTGCGTACTCTCGTTTCTCCATATATAGTCCCTCCTTAAAAGAACTGGATTGTATTCGGTACAGTATCAGGATATGTATTAAAAACAGGAGGGGTGAATGAAAACTTTAGAATATAAAAGAGCTGCCGTAAGGCTACGACAGCTCTCAAGTGCCATTGGAGTCCTTTATATCCGGAAGCCAAATGGTAAACCGTGTTCCCACGCCGGGTTCGCTTTTACATGCGATTTCCCCCTTGCACAATTCAAGAATCCGTTTGACGATGGCCAGCCCCAATCCGCTTCCCTCTTTCGAATGGGAGGGATCTCCCTGATAAAATTTATCAAAAATGCGCTTCTGCACATCCTCATCCATCCCGACGCCGTGATCTTCGATCTCCGCGACCACAATAAAATTCTTTCTGTACAGCTGAATTTTAAGATACCCACCTGGGCCTGAAAACTTGATCGCATTTCCGATTAAATTGATCCAAACCTGTTCCAGCATCTCCTCATTTCCAACCCACCGCACGGGCTCCATCTGTAAGTCTAGCTCCATTTCCTTTTCCGTCCACTTCTGCTCCAGAAGCAGCAGAACACGGCGAATCTGCTCATCAACAGAGAATTCCTGCTTCTGCGACACGATATCTAGATTTTCTAACCGCGACAGTTTTAACACATTGGAGGTCAGCTTGCTCAGCCGGTCAGATTCGGATATGATGATCTCCGTATACTCATTGAACCGTTCCGGCGGAAGCGTGGAATCCCGCAACAGGTTTGCAAACCCCTGAATGGACGCAATCGGCGTCTTAAACTCATGGGAGACATTGCTTAGAAAATCCTTGCGCAGATACTCCATATTCCGCAGCTCTCGAACCATCTGGTTGAAATTTCGCGTAAGAACGCCTATCTCATCCGCACTGTTATAGTCCACCTGGATGTCAAAGTTTCCTTTGGCCACTTCCTGCGCCGCTTTTGTAAGCCTCTTCACCGGCTTCGTAATTTGACGCACCGCGATCAGAACCAATACCCCGCCAATACAAGTACAGATAATCAGCGCCACGATGACGGTATAGCGAAAGATGGTGACATTTTCCAAACGGGAATGAAGGCGCACCTCAATATAGTAGCCATCCCCCTGCGTCAAGACCGCTGGAAATAGATTTCGGACCGATCCTTTGATAAACACTTTGTCCCCCTTGAGGAGAGCCTCTATCTGGCTTTTCTTCAGCCGGTCCGGG
>CAUFVC010000333.1:0-3025 GCA_959029275.1 uncultured Eubacteriales bacterium
TCCAGCAGCCGAACCTGGACTTGATACAGCCACGGATTCGAATTGCTCCAACGCCTTGCGCCCGGAATATGGAAAGGGATCTTAAACTGGTTGCGCCCCTGCTGGACAAAAAGCGGCATCGGCTTGTGATACACATCGTCCGCCTTTGTCTGCGCCTCCGTCAAGGAATCTCCCAGGCCGACCTCGAGGTTGGTGGAGGGGGCATAGGCTAGAGCCGTGAACACCGTCTCATCAAAGTTTTGTCCATATAGGGATAGTTCCAGGCGAACCTTTTTCTTCATCGGACCGGCGGCGCTGACCTCAATCCAGCAGCTGGCATCCTCCAAGTTCTCCATGGGCCGGACAAAAATATCCGAGATCGACACGGCGGAGCGCCCTTCCACATAGACATCCTGATAGATCCCCATCCCAGGCGGGCAGTGATGCCAGCCCACTTTGCTATCGTCAAATCCCAGGCCGGTTGCCGCGTAGATCTTCTCTCCCCCGTCAGAGTGTACTGCGTCATTGTCCACCACAACCAACAGCACATTGTCCTTTTCATGGACATAGTCTGTAATCTGGAATTCAAACGGGGCAAAAAAACCCTCGTGGAAGCCGACAAACCGATAGTTCACATACACGGCGGCTTTATAGTCCACGCCCTTGAAGCATAGATAGATCGCATCCTTGGTCAACATAGACTCTGTCAAATCAAAGCGCATCCGATAGAATGTGGTCGCCTTGCCCACCGGGGCTCCATAATGTGGAAGCCGCACTTCCTCCCATTGCCCCTTTCCGTCCAAAACGCCTTGGAAATCCTGCTGATCCGCTTCCGTCTGGATTCTCCAATCCGCGCGCTGAAGCGGCATCCGCTCCCGCAGCTCCTCCATCGCCGGGGCCAGATCCTGCATATAGGGCCTGTACTCTTCCCTGGCAGCCAGCAGCGCTTCGCTCAATTCTTCCTCTGAGTCCATTTTTTTCAAAGGCGTAAACTGATACCTGTCATCCACAACATTTTGGAGGAAAATGGCATCCTTCTTTTCCGGCTCCGGTATGATAAGCCCCCGTTCCTGAACTGACACGCCCTCTTTCGCAATCTGCGCAAACCTATCCATGTGTTTAATCCTTTCAAAATGAGTATATTTTTTGCTTATATTGAATTCTGCCGTCCGGCAAAACCTTCACCTGTTCTTCCCCCACCGCCGATACCTCAATGACAGTGCGGATCCTGTGCCGAGGCGCTTTGTCCAAGTGTAGCCGCAGCTGACTGACGCTGTCCATGGACTCATCGTATCCCTCCGCCCCCCACCATACATCCTGGGGGCTGTAATCAACGGGATAGACGCTGATCTGAATTCCCGCTTCCTCAATGGTATAATACCCATTTTTCTGGCGGATCTCACCCCTGGTGTTTAATCGAAAGCTAGCGCGGTGGGGCGTTATATAGTCTGCCTCATCTGCAACCCAATATACGCAGGGATCCTCAGAATACAGGCTCCGGCTGCAATGCGTCATGATCCCGTCCTCCCAGATGTCCTGCAATTCTGTTCGATAGCGCAAGACGCCGCTTTGGAAGCTCGCCTCCGTCACCTTGGCGGCGCCGGAGCTTTTCTGATGATACCGGAATCCCGTATTTGACTCCGGGTAGAACAGGTTATGGACGTCGGCGCCTCCAATCGTAGCCACATAAGGGTTGGAGTACGTACACACGCCCCGGTCAATGAGGATCGGCTTTCCATCCACCTCCAACAGGAAGGAGCCCTTGTCCTCATGGTAATGAGCAAAATAGGAGACGCCGCTGAACGCGCTGATATGGATCATGCCCAGCTCCGATTTCTGCCTGAGGGTCATCAAGCCTGTGACTGGAAAGGAGGCAAATCCTTCCCCGCTGACAGCCTTCTTTTCTAACCCTTCCGGCGGCGGCGACATGATAAGGAAGTCGATATCCGCCTCCTTCGTCAGATGCGAGAGGGCCTGTTCATACAGACGCTTCCACCTGGGATCGTCCGAGACCTGGCAGAACAGAGCGCTGACGATGGGCTTAAATGGCTGTGAATGCCCGTCATTGAAGGGCATTGTCACACTCCCGTTCATCTGATCGCTGAGCATATTGGGCGCATAGCCGGCGGTCTTCCGGATGGTATCCCACACGTATTCCTTCAAAGTCTTATGATGATACCTGGCGAGAAGATATAATCCCGTCATGGCGTTGGAGAAGGTGTAATTCCAATACCCTGGTCCCTCCGGCGTTCCCCCGTCGGAGGCGACATAGCTGTCGATCATCTCCCTCATATCCTTCTCCGCATCCAAGAGCCAGGACTCATAGCGGGGATATGGGTGGACCAAGGCCAGCAGCCCGGTGATCCGGCCCACGTTGAACACGATCCCCTGATTCATATGCCGGATATAGGAGACGGTCTTAAAGTCCGCTTCCAATCTGGGCAGGCCCTTCATGATCATGGCATCCCAGATGATGTGGCGTCCGTGCCAGGTCAGAAGAGCGCCAGCCCAATCTAGCACTTTGGCACAGGCCTTCAACAGCACCTCCTCCGTAAAAGAACGGTGGTGCCAAGTTGCGCCGGGAAATACCCCCATCAGACTTTCGCACCAATACTGACTGTGTGCCACGGACAGCGCCATCCGGCAGGCCATTTTTAACATGGGAATATTCTCATCCAAGATCCCGATGAACGCCAGTTTCTCCATGGCAAGGTTCAGAACCGGCCGGTTCCAGTCCCGATTTCGTATCCATCGGTGGTCAGAACTGCTGATGTAGGTCTGAATGTCCGCCTCCGGGTCTATCCTCATGGCCTCCTCCGCCTCCTGGCGCAATGTTTTCATGGCGGAGGCGTACAGGGGATTGTTCAGCTTTTTCCGCAGAGCGGGCAATTCATCCTCATCGAAATAGATTCCCAGCATCGGCTTGATCTCATATGTCTGGGCAAAACAGCCCTCCCACTGAGAATCGTAAGGACTTTTGGCCGCCTCCAGCTCTTCCCGCTTCGAACGATTCGCCAAGCCAAGCCAACAGAGCAGCCCTGCGCAC
>CAUFVC010000334.1:0-3022 GCA_959029275.1 uncultured Eubacteriales bacterium
CAGGTATGGCAGGAAACCGTCAGAATGGCAATATCCGCCGTCAAATGATAATTTACAGCAGCAAGCCGTCACAATTTTCAGATCATGGTTTGTCAATTGTGTTCCATTCGGGGGTATTGCACCGGACGAATGGAAGAATGTCACTTTAGAAGACATCACGGCGATGGTAAGTCGCGGTATAACTCCAAAATATGCTGATGATACCGACCAAATAGTAATCAATCAGAAGTGCATTCGCAATCACATGATTGATCTTTCTCTTGCACGAAATCATAGGCCGAAAGTTATCAATGATAAGTGGCTTCGCTTTGGTGACTTGCTAATTAACTCAACTGGCGATGGTACGTTAGGAAGAGCAGCTCAGGTTTGGTTTCAGCCACATAATGTTACTGTTGATTCTCATGTTACGATTGTCCGACCAGTAACAGAAAATTTGATTTTCTATATTGGGTTGTGGGGTATTCAACATGAAAAAGAAATCGAGTCACTTCATACAGGAAGCACCGGTCAGACAGAATTACCCAGAGATCGCGTAAAAGCTATGGAATTAGTTCTACCGGATAGTAAGACGCTCACCCATTTTAATAGTGTAATGGCTCCTATGGCTTCCGCTATCGTAACAAATCTAGAAGAAAATAAGTGTCTTGCCAATCTTAGAGACGCACTTATCCCAAAACTCATGGCCGGAGAAATTGATGTCGCTGAAGTCGATATTTAAGCCGCTAAATTATCATTTACCTCCGCCTCTTCCCTCGAATCGCATTCTCCCGCAAAGTCTCGCCATGACATTCTAACAGAACGGGAGGAAATGATCTAATGCTGCAAATTATTTCAGAAATCCAGCGAAAAATGTTGCCTTGGTTGACCAATGAACAAATGCTGCACCTTCGGGAAGTCCTCATCGTCAGTCTGGGAGCATTAGTGCTGGGAGAGGCAAATTCGTTACCCCAGCCGCAGGAGACTGACTGTGTTGAAGCATTTCTAACGGCCAAACGCATTGAGGGATGTTCGGAAAAAACGCTGCGATATTACCGGGCTACCATAACAGCCATGCTAGAAAAAGTGGAAAAATCGCCGCAACAAATCGTCACGGACGACCTGCGAGCCTATCTGACGGAATATCAGGCATCCCGAAAATCAAGCAGGGTAACTATTGACAATATCCGTCGAATCTTGTCCAGTTTCTTTGCATGGCTGGAAGATGAAGACCGGATTATCAAAAGTCCCGTGCGCCGGATTCACAAGGTTAAGGCAGCCCAAACCATCAAAGACACCTATACGGATGAAGCCCTTGAACGCCTGCGTGATAACTGTACGACAACACGGGATTTGGCTATTATTGACATGCTGGCGTCAACCGGTATGCGAGTGGGCGAAATGGTTACTCTCAATCGAAGTGACATTAATTTTGAAGAAAGGGAATGTGTCGTCTTTGGTAAGGGAAGCAAGGAACGTGTAGTGTATTTTGACGCACGCACTAAAATACATTTGCAAAAGTATCTTGAAGAACGAAACGATACCAATGAGGCATTATTTGTTTCTCTGAAAAGCCCTTATGAGCGTCTTCAAATCGGCGGTCTTGAGACTATGCTCCGACACATGGGCAGACGTTTGCATCTCATTCGTGTACATCCCCATAAATTTCGTCGCACACTGGCAACGACCGCCATAGACAAGGGAATGCCCATTGAACAGGTGCAACAGCTTTTAGGGCATCAGAAAATTGATACCACCATGCACTATGCAATGGTGAAACAACACAATGTGAAGCTGGCGCACAGAAAATTTATAGGATGAATCATGCCGATTTTATCTCTTTTTTATGGTATTATTGTACGCATGTACATGGAAGTGGGCGGAAAGCATAATATGCCGCATATTCATGCGGAATATGCCGGTAAAAAGATTGTCATGTCGCTTGACGGTGAGATTCTCCAAGGAGATTTTCCTTCCAAGCAGCTTCAGCTTCTCAAAGCATGGATGATCATTCATCATGAAGATTTGCAGGCAAACTGGGAACTGCTCTCCAGTGGTGAACCGATTTTTAGAATCGATCCTCTGAAGTAGGAGGCATCTATGAACGAACCTAAGATTATATCTATCTCTCCTATGTCAAATTACAGGCTCTTGCTGCATTTCTCGACAGGAGAAAGAAAGATTTTTGATGTCACACCGTATATAAAGGGAAGCTGGTTTGGACAGCTCAAGGACACATCGTATTTTACAAAGGTTCAAATTATTTCCCACGGTGAAGGCATAGCATGGCCTGATGGACAGGATATTGCGCCGCATGAGTTGTATGATTTAAGTATTGGCGTTAGATAACAAGGCCGCGAGGAAAAGATGAACCGCCTGACCAAAGAACTCTTGGAACTGTTCCAAAAGTCCCACGAGCTGGAAGCACAGATTAATAAACAGCTGGGGGCGATTGGGTATGAAATGTAATATTACTCAAACCACTCTTGGAGAACTGTCTGTTGGAAGGCGCGGGTATTATGGACTAGGTGCGCCAGCAGTTCCTTATTCCCCTAGCTTATACACCTACCTGAGAATTACAGATATTAATGATGATGGAACGCTGAATATGTCGGATTTGAAATCCGTCTCGGCTGATAACGCGTCTGATTATCTGCTAAAAATAAACGATATAGTATTTGCGAGAACTGGTGCAAGCACTGGAAGGAACTATTTCTACGATGGGACAGATGGTGATTTTGTTTTTGCTGGATTTTTAATTAAATTTTCCCTTGATCCAAGTAAAGTTAATCCTAGATATGTCAAATACTACTGTCAGTCAAAGGAATATCGAGACTGGATTGCCGCTTTTAATACCGGGAGTACACGGGGCAATATTAACACCAAAACTTTAGCCTCTATGCCGATTAGACTTCCAGATATGGAAACACAGCATCGCATAGTTAACATTTTAGATGCATTAGAAAATAAGCGAAAGAACAATAAGCAGATAAATGATAATTTAGCGGCCTAAATATCGAGTTCCGAGACATCTAACTCGCCGGAC
>CAUFVC010000335.1:0-3022 GCA_959029275.1 uncultured Eubacteriales bacterium
GGAGGAGCCGGAGTCGCTTTGCCAGCCGGGATCTGCAACTTAATATATCCTGTGATTTTCTTTGCCATGTTACGTTACACCTCCAAAGTATGAAACGACTAAATCTTTTTGATTTGTGTTGAGCTCAGCTCTACCGGGGTCTCCCGCCCGAATATGGACAGCGTGACGATCACGGTTTCTGTGGGCTCGAGAATCTCTGTTACATTTCCTACGGAGCCTTCAAAGGGTCCATCCATAACCTGAACCGTTTCTCCGATCTCCACGTCGATTTTGGATTTCTGAGGCTGAATACCGAGCTTGTTGACCTCTTCCTCCGATAAAGCGACCGGCTTGGATCCTGGCCCGACAAACCCTGTCACGCCGCGGGTGTTGCGCACGACATACCAGGTATTGTCATTCATGATCATATTGACCAGCACATAACCGGGAAATACTTTTCTCTGCACGACAACCTGCTTGCCATTCTTATCTTCCACGCAGTCTTCCAGAGGGACAGCCACCTCAAAAATCTGATCCTGCATTCCTCGATTGCCGACCAGCTTCTCGATGTTGGCCTTAACTTTATTTTCATAACCGGAATAGGTATGCACCACATACCACTTTGCTTCTTCTGCCACTGCGCTCATCCCCTACTTCTTAATTAATAAGTTTTCCAGCAAGGTTCGAATCTTGAAGAAAATCAGGTCATAAACGCTGATAATGACGGAAAAAATGGCGCACACGACGATGACGATGCCCGTCTTTTGAGCAAGTTCCTTCTTTCCGGGCCAAACAATCTTCTTCCACTCGCTCTTTAGCTCTTTTAAGCTGAACATAGCTCTTTATTCCTCCTCATTCTCGGGATCCAAAGCTCCCTTCCTCCGGACCCTTACCGAGTCTCTTTGTGAAGGGTGTGGCGCTGACAGAAACGGCAGTATTTCTTGGTTTCCATTCTGTCGGGGTGTGTCTTTTTGTCTTTCGTCGTGTTGTAGTTCCGCTGTTTACACTCTGTGCATTCTAAGGTTATCCTGGTACGCACAACTTCCACCTCCATTGGTTTGTTTCAAACAAGGGCTTTGCAAAAAAGCACAAAAAAAAAGAACCCTTAAATTTACCTATTTACTTTAGCACAGTTGCCAGTAAAAGTCAATAGGATGGGTAAAATTCTACGATTTTTATTTTGTTGAGGGGGTTCTATATCTTCATCGCAATGGTCATAAACCGTATGGCAACATGGGGGTACACACGCCGCAGCGCTTCGCCGCAAGCCTCAACCGTGCTCCCGGACGTGTAGATATCGTCCATCACAATAATATTCCCTCCCACAGCCGGATCCTCCACAGCCGCAAAAGCATCCTGTAAGTTCTTCTTGCGCGCTGTGGCGCTCAGCGCATTCTGCGGACTGGTATCCCGCACTCTGACCAACAGCTTCCGCATTGTGCAGCCCGTCTGCTCTGCAAATTCCTTTGCTAATACCTCCGCCTGATTATAGCCCCGGCCATGATACCGCTTTGCATGAAGTGGAACCGGCGTCACGATCACAGGCTCTTGGATTGCTCCGCCATGGGGCCACAAAGTCTCCGCCATACAGCGGGCAAAGACTTTTCCATACGCTTTTTGCCCATCGTATTTAAAGCGATGAATCGCCTCCTGAACCGCTCCGTCATAGACAAAAAGGCTCTTGCCCGGAATCTGAATGCGGTGAAGGCTGCAATTCTGACATAAAGCTCCCTGTCTGGAAACCGGCCGGCCACACTGCCTACAGCCGGGTTCCGGCAGATAGTACTCTTCCGGATGGCAGTTGACACAGATCCCAATACGGTCCGGCCACGGAAGAGTCCGCTGGCAGAACAGGCAGCGCGGCGGGTAGAGAAGCTGCACCGCGTCCTCCACTCCGCGCGCGAGAATTCGCTTCCATCTCGCCATATATCCCTCCATCCCCCTGTCTCAGCGGCATTTCTTGATCCGACGTTCTGGGCGGCAATCCGAAACCTTAGATCTCTTCCAACAATGCGGAGGTCTTGACCTCCTCCTTCAGCCGGTTCTCCAGCGCGGTGTATCGAATGGTCGGCCGATTGTTGTCCACCATGCGCCGCACCATGTCCTCCTCCCCGATGACCACAACGTATTGCCGGGCTCTCGTGACAGCGGTATACAATAGGTTTCTGGAAAACAGCATGGCCGGACCGCTGTGGATCGGCAGAATGATGATGGGACTCTCCGTCCCCTGCGCCTTATGGATCGTGACCGCATAGGCGAGCTCCAGCTCCTCCAGCGCCGTATAGTCGTACTCTACTTCTTTTTTATCATCAAAAATCACAGTCAAACAGCGGTCCTGCGGATCAATGGTCTTGATGCGTCCGATATCGCCGTTAAAAATCCCTTCGCCCTCGTCCAGGGGATACCCGAATCGATTGAGGACTTTCCACGGGGTATTGTAGTTGTTGCGGATCTGCATCACCTTGTCCCCCTCCCGGAGCTTGATCTGCCGAAACTCCAGCTCCTTTTTCGACGGCGAAGGGGGATTCAGCGCCTCCTGCAAAATCTGATTCAGCGATTCTACCCCTAGATATCCGCGCTTCATCGGACTTAGCACTTGGATATCGTCTATCGGTGAGCAGTGGGCAAACTTGGGCATCCGATGGAGGATGACATCCACAATCGTGCGGGCAACATCCTCCTTGCGGCGGCGGCGCATGAAGAAAAAGTCTGAATCCTTCTGATTGAAAATGGGATATTCCCCCTGGTTGATCCGATGGGCGTTGGTCACAATGGCGCTCAGCCCCGCCTGCCTGTAGATCTGCGTCAGCCGGACTACCTTAATGCAGCCGCTGGCGATAATATCCTTGAGCACATTGCCTGGGCCCACTGACGGGAGCTGATCCATATCGCCCACCAAAATCAGGCGCGTCCCCGGCATGATCGCCTTCAAAAGATTATTCATCAGCAGGACATCCACCATGGACACCTCATCTAAAATCACCACATCGGCCTCCAGCGGATGCGTTTCATTTCGCTGAAAGGTTTGCTTGGCATCCTCCTC
>CAUFVC010000336.1:0-3021 GCA_959029275.1 uncultured Eubacteriales bacterium
ATGGCAATACTGATAACCGGCGACAGTCCTGTTGCAAAAATCGCCCCAAAAATCCCCATTCGCATTGGAAAGATAAAAACGTAATCTAAAATGATGTTGGCAAAACTCCCCGTCAACATAGCTGTCATGGCAAGCTGCGGATTTTCATCATTTCTGACAAAGCATAAAAATACGTCATTGAGAATAAAAGCTGGGGAGAAAAGTAAGAGCCAGCGCAGATACGTGTCTGTCATTTCCAGAATCGCCATGTCGGCACCCAAAAGTAAAGCCAGCCTTTCTGAACAAAAAAGACCCGGCAACATAAACAGGACGGAAAATAGGATGGCGAGGTAAATGGTATTTGTATAAATTCTGTTTACCGCTTTCTGGTTATTTTGGCCTTTGTAGATGGAAAATTTTGTTGCTCCGCCCATGCCGAGCATTAGTCCTGTACCGTGAATAAAATTGTAGACCGGAATCGCAAGATTCAATGCGGCAAGACCGTTTGTTCCCAATCCTTTTGAAACGAAAAAAGTATCGGCCAAAATGTAACAGGACACGCCGACTGTACCTAAAACGCTCAAAACTGTATAGCGTGAAAAATCTCGAATGCAAAACTGCTTCTCCATGTGTTTCCTCCTAAATATAAAAAATAACGCCAGCACTTTCTATCTTCAATGGCCTAACGATAGAAAGCCTGACGCTTAACTCCATACCCGGCGGCAAGGAGCGCTAAAACTGTTGTATAGTATAGCACACTGGAACAAATAAATCTACCCCCGCAAACAATTTTTTTTGGGGATGGCGGGCTGACGCCTATCATGATCTTTCTGTTACTTTACCGCGCATAACATTATTCCTCGGCAACACTTTATTGAGGACAAAGCCTAAGTAGGAGGCCACAATACATTTGATCACGTCGCCAAGGAGAAACGGCAAGACGGCCGCGATAACCGCTTCCACGATCCCCATCTTCTGAAACCAGCACATAAAGGCCGTCCCAAAAAAGTCGATGATGGGGATCCCCACTGCGATGGTGACAAGGCAATACCGGAGCCATTGGACGCGCTCTCCTTTTATTGCGCTGATAACCGGGGCGGCCACCAAAAATCCGACGATGAATCCCCCCGTTGGCCCTATGATCCTGCCAATACCGGCAGTGCCGCCTGCAAATACCGGAAGGCCGCAAATGCCAAGCAGAATATAGAGCCCAACCGCACAGGCGGATTGAACCGGCGTCAGAATCAGCGCCACAACATTGATAACCAAAGTCTGCGCCGTCAACACCACCGAGGTGAACGGCAAGGGAATCGCAATGTAGGATGAAACACAGAGTAGGGCAACGCAAAGGGCAATCTTAGTAAGCTGAAAAACATGGGTGGATTGACGTGTGGTATCCATGACGGGGACTCCTTTTCTAAATTTCCTATTTTGTCTACTATAGCATGATACCATGTCCGCCCCAAATTGTCAACCATAAATATATTTATGGTTGACAATAATACCTCCACTCCGTATTGACTCTTGCCATTTTCGATTCATTTGTTTATAATATAAAGTATTGTTGCTATGTTTTATAACTGTCCTGTATTTTCCATACAACAAATGAGGGACCGAACATGAAATTGCTGAAAGAACACCGCATCCTCCTGTATGCCTTTCTTCTCTCCGCCCTACTCCTCACCTTCTGTTCCCAGGCATCTTTTGTATTTCCCTGTCACGGCCGGGTGGATCAAAATTGTTTTTTGACGGTGGGGAAGGGCATTGTTGAAGGCCTTGTTCCATATCGGGATCTGTTTGAACAAAAAGGTCCGCTGCTGTACTTTCTCCATGCGCTTGCTTGGCTGATCACCCCAGATTCCTTCACCGGCGTCTATCTTCTCGAGATTGTATTTTTGACCGTGGCCCTTCTATATGTACATAAGATATCGAATCTTTATCTGCCCGCCCGCGCTTCCATCCTTATTTTGCCTGCCACGGCGCTCTTGATCACAACCAGCAATTGTTTTCTCCGGGGCGACAATGCAGAGGAATTTTGCATTCCCCTTTTGCTGGCCAGCCTATATTCCATCCTGCGGTTTTATCACACCGTTTCCGGGACATCCTTTCGGTCCTGTCAACATGCCGCCATGCCCGCCTCATCCTTCCTGATCCACGGAATCTTAGCCGGGTGCGTTCTCTGGATCAAATTTACCATGCTTGGATTCTGGGCGGCTTGGGCCGTCCTCGCCCTGCTGCCAGACCTTTTGGCAAAACGAGTAAAATCCCTATTCACCAATTGTCTCCTTTTTCTCGGCGGCATGGCTGTCGCCACCATTCCCTGGGTGGTATACTTTGGGCTTCACGGTGCGATCTCGGATTGGCTGTATGCGTATCTGTACTCCAACATCTTTCTCTATTCCAAGTCTCTGAGCCCACTGGGGCGGGTCTGGCATCTGGCAGGCTCCATAGGCCTAGCCGCCGTCTGGAACCCATTGCTGGCCGGCGCGATCGCCATGGGTATCCTATGGTTTCGCCCTCCCCTTGCCCAGGCTCTCGAGCGCAAGGTCATGCTGATCACACTCATAGCCGTGACGGTACCCCTCTATATCGGAGGAACGAACTATGATTATTATTTTCTCATCGTTTCTCCCTTTGCTCTTTTCGGCGTGATAGGCGCTGTGTACCGGTATTCGGCTAGGATAGCCGCCTATAAATTCCGGTATGGCCGGCAAGCCTACTGCATCCTCTGTCTGCTCACTCTGACTCTGGCCATTGTGCTGAGCAATTGCCTGCCCTACTACGGCATGAAGAAGGAAGATTACCCACAATACCAATTTGCTGAGATCATCACCCACAAGCCCGATTCGACCATGCTCAACTATGGATTCCTCGATGGCGGTTTTTATAAGGCGGCGGGTAAAGATCCCCTGACAAAATATTTCTGCCGGCTTAACATTCCAGCGGACAAGCTTCCGGAGATGGAGGAATCCCACCGCCGCCTGCTCCGGGAAGGAATCCCTGACTTTGTCGTGACTCGTTCCCGATATACCGATTCCTGGG
>CAUFVC010000337.1:0-3016 GCA_959029275.1 uncultured Eubacteriales bacterium
GAGAAAGGAGATACAGATAAAAATATGTGGACAGAACTTATCAAAAGTGTTCGGGAGTATAAGAAGGCGTCCATCGCAACGCCTGTTTTGGTCTCCATGGAGGTGGTCATGGAGTGTATCATCCCCTTTATCATCGCAGAATTAGTCAATCGCATCAAGGCTGGCAGTGAAATGAAGGTTATCGCCATGTACGGGCTTGTGCTCATCCTCATGGCCTGCCTGTCCCTCCTGTTCGGAGCGCTGGCAGGCTCCACCTGCGCCACCGCCTCCTGCGGGCTGGCCAGAAACCTTCGAAAGGATATGTTCTATCGGATCCAGACCTATTCCTTTGAGAACATCGATCGCTTTTCCACCTCCTCCTTGGTGACACGGCTCACCACCGATGTGACCAATGTGCAAATGGCGTATATGATGATCATCCGCACGGCGATACGCTGCCCGCTGATGCTGCTTTTCGCCTTTGTCATGGCCTTCGTCATGGGAGGAAAGATGGCGTTTATCTTCCTGATCGTGGCGCCTTTCCTGGCCTTCGGCCTTTATCTCGTCATCCGCAAGACCATGCCTCTGTTTCGCAGGGTCTTTACAAAATATGACGCCCTCAACAACTCGATCCAGGAAAATGTGAAGGCCATGCGGGTCGTCAAATCCTATGTGCGGGAAGAGTATGAAAAGACAAAGTTTGGCGCGGCCGCGGAGGATGTCTGCCAAGATTTCACCCGCGCGGAGCGGATTCTCGCGCTCAACAATCCGATGATGCAGTTCTGCCTCTACACCGTCATGGTCTTCGTTCTGTCCTACGGATCCTACACTATCATTACCTCCAGAGGTCTGGCTCTGGACGTGGGACAATTTTCCGCGCTTCTCACCTACAGCTTTATGATCCTCAACAGTCTCATGATGATTTCCATGGTCTTTGTCATGATTACCATGGCCAGCGAGTCCGGCAAGCGAATTGCCGAAGTGCTCGCCGAAGAAAGCTCCCTCTCCAACCCTGAACAGCCGCTCTACCGCGTGCAGGACGGCTCCATCGACTTTGAAAATGTGAGCTTTAAATATTCCCGTAAAGCGGAGCGCATGGCCCTGAGCGGGATCAATCTCCACATTCGCTCCGGGGAGACCGTTGGCATTATCGGAGGCACCGGTTCGTCCAAATCCTCTCTGATTCAACTCATCTCCCGCCTGTACGACGCCACCGAGGGCGTTGTCAAGGTTGGAGGCGCAGATGTCCGGGCTTACGATCTGGAGACCTTGCGCAATCAAGTGGCCGTCGTCCTCCAGAAAAACATTTTGTTTTCCGGGACGATCAAAGAAAATCTTCGATGGGGCAATCCCGACGCCACGGATGAGGAGATGGTCCAGGCTTGCAAGCTCGCCCAGGCGGACGAATTTATCTCGCAATTCCCGGACAAATATGATACTTATATTGAGCAGGGCGGCGCCAATGTGTCTGGCGGTCAAAAACAGCGGCTCTGCATCGCAAGGGCCCTGCTGAAAAAGCCGAAGATCCTGATTTTGGACGACTCCACCAGTGCGGTGGATACGAGAACAGACGCTTTGATCCGCAAAGCAATGCGGGAGTATATCCCGGAGACGACGAAGCTCATCATCGCACAGCGCACCTCCTCCGTATCGGACGCGGATCGGATTATCGTCATGGAGGGCGGCGCCATCAATGCCGTTGGCACTCACGCGGAACTCTTAGCAAACAACGATATCTATCGGGACATCTATACATCACAGAATAAGGCAGGTGACCATGATGCAGAATAAATCCGTTAAAAAAGGCACCACGCGGCGCCTGCTGAAAACGCTGCTGGAGTTCTATCCCGTCAAAATGCCGTTGACGCTCTTCTGCATCCTTTTCAGCGCTGTCGTCAGCTCTGTTCCCGCCATTTTTATGCAGAATGTTATCGCCCTTGTGGAATCCAGCTGGCAGAGCGGGGATTGGGGTTCCGTGGGAAGCCGCATCCTAGGATTGGTCGGCCTCCTGGCGCTCTTTTATGTCCTGTCCCTGATCTCCGGCCTTGCTTACAATCAGATGATGGCCGTCATGACCCAGGGCGCTCTCATGAAGCTGCGCGAAAAAATGTTCAACGGGATGCAGAACCTCCCGATTCAATATTTTGATACCCATAACCACGGCGACATCATGAGCCATTACACCAATGATATCGATACGCTGCGCCAGATGATATCGCAGAGTTTCCCCCAGCTTCTGATCTCTTCTGTCACCGTGATCACAATCTTCATCATCATGCTCTACTACTGCGTCTGGCTCGCTCTGGTGGTTCTCGCCGGCGTCTCCGTCATGCTTTGGGTCACGAAGAAAATCGGCGGAAATTCCGCCCGCCATTTCTTCCGGCAGCAGCGCGCGCTGGGCCGCGAGGAGGGCTTTATTGAAGAGATGATGAATGGGCAGAAGGTCGTCAAGGTTTTCTGCCATGAGGAGGCCAGCAAAGCTGATTTTGATGCGATCAATGATGAGCTGTTTCACGAGTCTGAGCGCGCCAACAAATATGCCAACACCCTCGGTCCCATTCTGAATAACATCGGCAACGTGCTGTATGTGATCGTCGCCCTCGTTGGCGGACTGTTGCTGCTATCCGGCGCTCCGAATCTGAGCATCTCAGGGCTTGCCCTCAGCATCAGCGTCATCGTACCCTTCCTCAACATGACAAAACAGTTTGCCGGAAACGTCAATCAGGTCTCCAATCAGATCAATTCCGTCGTCATGGGACTTGCCGGTGCGGACCGCATCTTCGCGCTGCTGGACGAGGCGCCGGAAGTCGATGAAGGGTATGTCACACTGGTGAATGTCCGGGAGGTACACGGAACGCTGGTGGAATGTGAAGAGCGCACTGGCATCTGGGCGTGGAAGCATCCTCACCAGGCCGACGGTTCCGTGACGTATACCAAGCTGGCTGGGGATGTCCGCCTGTTTGACGTAGACTTCGGCTATGAGGTGGATAAACCGGTTCTCCACAACATTACCCTCTATGCGGAGGCCGGCCAAAAG
>CAUFVC010000338.1:0-3008 GCA_959029275.1 uncultured Eubacteriales bacterium
GGCGTTCCCTGACTTAGTATATGCACATAATACTACACGTGTTCGTAAATGTCAAGCCTTTTCTAAAAATCCTAATGCTGGATATCAATGCCAGAATAAGTTTGTATAAAAATTATATTTTAGTCGGAATAAATTTTAATTTTTAGTATAAAATAACTATTCGGCAAAATCTTAGATACGAGGAAGCGAGATTTGCGTTATCTCGCATACACGAGAAAACGATCGGCCGTATCCAGTGTGTTTTCGTAGAAGCAAATGCGGAATTTATACGTTAACGAGTAATGGCGAGGGATTGTCAGTCCGCCTTTGAAGTATAGATTGTTGGCGGCAAACAGTCCGTAGTCGCGGATATGCCAAGCGGTGGGATAGCGCTCGTTATCCTCGTGATCAAAGACAGCGATGCCGTATTTTTGTCCCTCCACCATGCCGGTATAATCACACCAGGGGGCAGGACGTCCCCAACACTCCGCTTCGTTGCGCGCGCCGTATGCGTTGACAAAGCTTCCGGTGCGGTCCGCGCGCATCTCTTCATTGATGCGGATCCCAAGCGGACCGGCCTCCTTGGTATTGCCAAATTGAACATCGCCGTAGGATGCGGTAAAGGTAGTCTCCACATCGACATAGCGGCATCGCTCTGGCTGATTGTAAAAGGTAAAGGTGCGCTTTTCATCCATGAGAGCATTGCCTTTTTTGTGGTCATACCAAATATTTTTCGCGGTGAATCCTCCCCAGGCGGGGCCGCTGGTGATCTGGTCAAAGCCCTGATGCCGCTGCTCGCCCACGGTCTCCCGATCTTCATTCCAAAAGTCAATGCCATTGACATCGCCCACTGCGATAAAAACCGAGCGCTGGTGCGGGTGTTCCTCCGTCTCCAGATCCAAACGGGTATAGGAGGTGCCCGCAGCGGTGTAGACAGGTCCCAGATAGGGCTTTAAAAAACCGCGGTCAAACACATAGGAGGTAAACAGTTTGCCGCCGATGAAGATGTCCAGCGCCTTCCGATCTTCCGCGGGTCTGACTTCGACGCCGCCCTCCGACGGCTTATCCGAGAGTTGTGCCGTAACGGGTGTATCGCAATTTAAGTCGGCGACCACGAGAACGCCATTGTCCTTTGGCTGAGCGGGAAAGATGGTTCCATCCTCCGCGACGGCGGAGCGGCAACTGACAGGCCTTTCGTCTGTCCTGATCCAGACCGGCTCGCCTGTAACCGGCCGGCGTCCTTTAATGCTGATTGTCATGAAAAAGCCTCCTCAAGAAATGCCCGAGCGGACATAATTTCGCGGTTAAAATCTGAAAAGCCACACTCAACGCTGACTCGCCCACAATATCCGGACGACCGGAGCGCTTTGGCGAACCTCGTTAGGTATTGGCCGCCGTCCCGCCCGGGATAGACCCGCTCCGGCGGCTCGGCAACGTGAGTATGCACTAGAATCTCTCGCTCCTTCTGCAAGATAGAGAGATCTTCCTCTTCGCAACACATGTGAAATGCATCGGCTAACAAGCGGACTTTCGAAAGCTGGAGCGCATGAACCATCTCCGCACCCTCGGCAACGGTGTTGAGAACATTGCATTCTCGTCTGTTGAGCGGCTCGATGGCGATGGTGACGCCATACTGTTCACCGTAGGCATTGCACATCCGCAAAAAATCATGGATTCCGGCTATGCCGTCCCCCCGGCTCATTCCCTCCGGAATCCTGCGGGCTTTGCCGCTTCCAAAGACGATGGTGTCGATCCCCAGCTGGGAGGCCCGGGATATGATGGTTTTGACATACCGCCGGAGCTCATCCTGCTTGCCGGGATCGAGGATGGGGAGATCACCGGGTATAAAACTATTGCAAACTTCAAGGGGAAGTTTCCCAGCCCGATGTGCTTGCGCTAGATGGGCGACCTCATCCTCCGCGAGCTCACATAAAAGGCCAGCGCAGATTTCCGAATAGCTGTACCCTGCCTCTGCGACGATTTGTGTGCCTTCCAGCATGACACTTTCCGCGGAGGATGGAATCTGTCCTACGCCCTGCGGCATAAAGGAGCCGCCGGGGAGGCAACATCCCAATCGCACCATACCCTCGCCTCCTTAGTCGATCATGATGGTCTTTCCCGTGTGTGCAGACTCATAAATGGCACAGACGATCTTGACCGCCTTGATCCCCTCGCTGGGAACGATCTGCGGATCCCGGTCATAGTAAACCGCGTCGATCATATCTTCTATGATGGAGGGATGTCCGAGGACAAGGGTTGGATCGCTGGCGGCAGCGCCTGTATCCTGGTTATATTTTTGTAACATGTCTGCCTCTTCATTCTCAGGGGCATCCATAAATTTCCACAATGTCAGGTTTCCCGTATTCGCCTCCATACTTCCCTTAGAGCCATATACTTTTAAGTGTGTGCCGACGCCGGGATATGCGCAGGTAGTGCTGACAAAGGTTGCAACCGCCCCATTTTTAAAGCGGATAATAGAGGTGGTCATATCCTCCGTCTCAATCGTATGATTGTAAATTCCCATAACGGAGGTAACGCTCTCCACGTCGCCCATCAGCCACTGCATTAGGTCAACCGTGTGGACGGCTTGATTCATGAGGGATCCGCCGCCGTCCATTTCCCATGTGCCGCGCCAGCCGCCGTTGTCATAGTATTCCTGGCTGCGGTACCATTTGACTTCAAAGGTGCCGAGAATCAGCTTTCCGATCCGGCCGCTGTCGATGGCGTCCTTCATAGGTTTCATGCAGACATTGTTGCGGTTCTGGTGGACGACCCCAACCTTTTTGCCAGTGCGGATACGGGCATCCTCGATTTTCTGTGCCGCGTCCGGCGTGATGTCAAGCGGTTTCTCTACCAAAACATGCTTGCCCGCTTCCATAGCCCGAACCGCAAATTCCGCATGCATGGCGCTGGGCAGAGCAATGCTGACGATTTCAATATCCGGATTTTTGAGCATCTCGTCAAAACTCTCATATGCAAGGATACCGGGGTGTTTTTCAACCGCCTCCTGAAGCCGATCTTGCAGTAGA
>CAUFVC010000339.1:0-3004 GCA_959029275.1 uncultured Eubacteriales bacterium
CGCCAAGCATCAGGAATTTGTCACGTTGGACTCCCTTGCCTTCGATGAGGATATCTGCTACAACCATGGAAGCCTCATCTCCCAGGATATGATCCGAGAATTTTTATTTCCCTATTATCAGCAGCTCATCCAAAACACGAAACGCCGGCAACTGGATCCGTCTCGAACGCTCCATGTGGAGCTGGACACCGACGGGCGCTCGGATGATGTCATCGACCTGTACGCCGGCATCGGGATGGACTTGCTGGCGCCCTTTGAGGCCGCCTCTGGCTGCGACGTGGTGCGCACCGGCCAGGAACACCCGGACCTTCTGATCTCCGGCGGATTCGATAAGCGAATTCTAGCCCACAGCAAAGAGGCCATCGACCGGGAGGTGGAGCGCATCATGCCCGCTATGAAACGCAGAGGCGGCTACATCCCTACCTGTGACCACGGCGTTCCGGAAGAGGTCAGCTTTGAGAACTATATGCATTACCGCAAGCGGATGCTTGCGTTTGCCTAATTCCAAATATATTCGCGGGGCGGTTATCGGTTCTCATCAACCGGCGCGGGGAATCGCGCCGTAAATGTGCTTCCTCCCCCTACCTCGCTGCTGACCTGCAACTCCCCGCCGTATCGCTCCACCACATGCTTTGCGATGGACAGTCCTAAGCCGGTGCCCCCCATTTTTCTGGAACGCCCCTTATCCACGCGGTAGAATCTCTCAAAGATCCGCTCGCGATGTTCCTTGGCGATTCCAATGCCCGTGTCCTGCACCTGAATCACGATATTTCCCTGTGCTTTCCAGGCCCGGATGGTAATAGAGCCCTTCTCCGTATATTTGACGGCGTTATCCACCAGATTCATGAGCAGCTGCTTCAACTTATCCGGCTCACACCGAAGCTTCACGTCCGGTTGCACCTCCCAGAAAACGGCCAGATTCTTCTGGCTGATCTTGCTGTCCAACACTTCGAGCACTTGGGCAGCGGTCTCCTCCACGGAAACCTCTTCCAGCGCCTCCTCCTCCCCCGGCCGGTTTTCAATCTCCGACAGATACAGAATATCCTGAATCAACCGGTACAAACGGTCGGATTCCATCTCGATGATGTCAAGAAACCGGTACGCCACCGCCTTATCCTCCACCGCCCCCTGTTTCAGGGTATCGATGAAGCCTCGGATCGAGGTGAGAGGCGTCTTTAGCTCATGGGTCACGTTGGACACAAAATCCTTCCGGACATTTTCCAGGCGGATGACATTGGTAATATCCTCGATCACCATGAGAAGCCCGATGGACTCCTTCGAATCCCTTGGACGGATGGGATTGGCATGGATCCGGTAGATCCGCCGGCTACCGTTTTGCTCAAATTCCGCGTCTACCCTGCGGAATTGCTGTTTTGCCATGGCATGTTCCGCTACGCGGTACAGATCGTCATGGCGGACAAGCTGGTATAAACTCTTCCCCTGCAGCGATTCGCCGGAGATGGACAGTAAGTCTTTCACCTGTTCATTGTACAGTAAGACATTGCAGGAGAGATCCAACGCCAGGATCCCATTGATGTCGCTGTTTAGCACCGCTTCCAGTTCCAGATTCCGCTCTCTCAGATCCTGGAGATTCCGATTGAGCTCCCTCAGCATATGTTGAAATGCCTGGCTCACCTTGGCGTATTCTTCCTCGGAATAATTGCGGATCGTCACGCCGTAATCCCCATCTGTAATTTGCTGGGCGCTCTGCATCAGTTCCTGGAGAGGTTCCGTCAAATGCCGGATGAATAATGTATACAGGAGGATGGAAATGACGACGCCCACCGCGATGATCACAATGCCCACTGCCATATACTGCAACCCCAACCCTGTGACCGCGCTGGTCGAGACGGAAAAGCGCAGGGCGCGGCGCTCTCCCTGATCGGTAAAGGGAAGCGCGTAATAGTATAGCTGTTCCTCTTGAACTGTGGACTCGCGCAGGCTACTCCCCTTCTCTCCCGCCAGCGCCAGTTTGACTTCCTCCCGATCCCCGTGATTCTCCATACTCTGAGGGTCCTCCAGAGAATCCGCTATCACCCGCCCGTCCCCGGCGATGATGGTGATCCGGCAGTCCAGAAGCTCTCCATAGTCCCGCGCCAGGTCTTGCAGCTCCGACTCAGAGCGGCTCTCGCCCTGAAGGATTCTGATCAGCAGGTCCCCCTGCTTCTCCATATCTGTTGCCAGCGTATCCATGTATAGCTCCTGGGTCTTGCTGTAGAACGCTAGTGTGCTGACGCTGAGCAGGCATATCACCAGCATGATATAGGATACCAGCAGCTTTCGCCTCATTCCTCCACATCCTTTATGGTCCGTTTATTCCCGAATAAATTTATAGCCAAGCCCACGGATGGTCTTAATGTAGGCGCCGTAACCTTCCGTCTCTAATTTTTTTCGTATATTGCGAATATGCACATCTACCGTCCGCGTCTCCCCGATGTAGTCGTATCCCCACAGCTTTTCCAAAAGATAATCCCGGGTAAAGACGCGCTCCGGATTGGAAGCCAATAAGTACAAAAGCTGAAATTCTTTCAGCGGCATATCCATCACTTCGGAGCCCCGGATGATCTGGTGTGTCGATTTATTGATGATTAGATCGCGGACGCGAATCTTCTCTTCCTGGCTGTCGCTGGTCTTGTTGTAATCCCGGTCTAAATGAATGCGCCGGAGCAGAGCTTTGATGCGCGCAAGAAGCTCGCTCACCCCGAAGGGCTTCCCCATGTAATCATCCGCTCCCAGCTCAAGTCCAATCACTTTATGGACCTCTTCGTTTTTCGCCGTCAACAGGATAACGGGAAGATCTTTTAGCCTCTCGTTTCCGCGAATATATTTTAATATTTCCAGGCCATCGATCCCGGGCAGCATCAGATCCAAGACTGCCAGATCAATGTTGTATTCATTCAAAATTTGAAGCGCTTTTTCGCCTGTGTCGCTGGAATACACATGGTATCCGCTCTTTTCTAGATTATAGGTGAGCAGTTCTACGATGAGGAAAACATCGTAGAAC
>CAUFVC010000340.1:0-2999 GCA_959029275.1 uncultured Eubacteriales bacterium
GGCCTCCCGCATACACTCATCGTCCACAATGCAAAATCCCGCCATGTTAACGCCCATATCCGTCGGCGATTGGTAGCCGTCCTTATCCCCCGTCACCTTGGACAGGATAGTCTTCACCACCGGGAAGGCTTCGATATCCCGGTTGTAGTTCACTGTGGTCGTGCCGTAGGCTTCCAGGTGGAACGGATCGATCATATTCACATCGTTCAAGTCAGCCGTGGCCGCCTCGTAGGCCAGATTGACCGGATGCTTCAGCGGCAGATTCCATATGGGGAAGGTCTCAAATTTAGCGTATCCCGCATGGATCCCCTTTGTATGTTCATAGTACACTTGAGACAGACATGTGGCCAGCTTTCCGCTTCCCGCCCCCGGCCCTGTGACCACCACCAGCGGTTTTGTCGTCTCAATATATGGATTCGAGCCATATCCGTCCTGGCTGACAATCAAGTCCACATTTGTGGGATACCCTTTGATGGGCCTATGGATATACGTAGTCAATCCCAACATCTCTAATTTCTTGCGGAAGGTATCCGCCGCCGGCTGGTCCGTATACCGGGTGATCACCACGCTGCTGACCGTCAGCCCCAGCCTTCGGATACTGTCGATCAACCGCAGCACATCCATGTCATACGTTATACCGATATCAGCGCGAACCTTGTTTTTCTCAATATCACCGGCCCCAATACAGAAGATGATCTCTGTCTTCTCTTTGAGCTCCTGCAAAATACGAATTTTGGCGTTCATCTCGAAGCCTGGCAGAACCCTGGCAGCGTGGTAGTCGTCAAACAGTTTGCCGCCAAATTCCAGATACAGCTTGTTGTCAAATTTTTCAATTCGCTTTACAATCTGCTCTGTCTGCATCTTCATGTACAAATCGTGGTCAAATCCCTGTGTCATCGTTACCTCCATGTGGCCGTAGTATCCCCGGCGCATTGCGCTCCGCCGACGTTGATATCCGCCTATCGGCTTGTCGCATCGGACGAGAAAAAGCCTCATGCAATGATCCACTCCATATTATACATCTTTTCGTGGATTTTACAAGAGGTGCAACCTACAAAGATCGTTTGTTGTCAAATTATAAATCGTATGGCGGAAACAATTTTTACTTGCGTTTCATTGTTTCAACGGGCGCCTGCTTATAGAACTTAGCGCTATCCTCGCCGTTGTAGCAGTGCCAATAGCGGTAAGAGATACCTATACTGTCCATCCTCTATTTTGTCGCATTTAGACGGCCATGCTCCTCAAGAACCCGCTTAAGTCTCCCAAGGCCTTCCAGGACATACTTTTGGGGACAAGCAAAATTCATACGCTCAAAGCCGGCGCCGCCTGTTCCGAACTGGGCGCCTTCAACGGTAAAGAACATGGCTTCCTTTTCCAAGAATTGCTTCCTCTCTGCCTCCGTCAGCTGGATCCGGCTAAAATCCAACCACTGGAGATAGGTTCCCTCCAGAGCGGTGACGCCAATTTCCGGCATGTTAGCATGGACATACTCGCGGATCGCCTTCTGTGTACGGCTCAACTCCGCCAGCAGCTGATCAAGCCAGTCTTCACACCGGGTATAGGCCAGAATGCACGCCTCATACCCTACGGCGTTGACGCTGGAGCGCATCTCATGACAGAATGCATTTCGCAGCGCATCATTGGGGATGATGATATTCGAAGTATGTAAGCCCGCCAAATTAAAGGTTTTGCTGGGAGCCGTACAGACGATCAGATTCTCCTGACAGAAGGGCGCCGCCAGAGCAAAGGTCGTATGCTCGATCCCCGGCATGACAATATCGGAGTGAATCTCATCGGATATGATGGTCACCTCACAGCGTTTACAGATTCTTCCAACCTCTTGGAGCTCTTCCTTCGTCCACACGCGGCCCACCGGATTGTGGGGGCTGCAAAATAAAAGCGCTTTGGTGGACGGCTCCTGCGCCTTCTGTTCGAGACCGGCAAAATCGATCTCATACCGATCCTTCCCCCTCAGCAAAGGCACTTCAAGCCGACGGCATCCCGCTTGTTCCGATGCGTTTAAAAAAGGGGGATACACCGGCGGCATTACAAGCAGCCCTTCTCCAGGGCGGACGAGCGCTCTAACCGCTGCGTTAAATCCAGTGACGACGCCAGGCACCGTCACAATCCACTCTTTCTCTATCTTCCAGTGATGCCGGCGTTCCATCCACCCACCGACGGCATTATAATAGCGAGACGTGGGATTGGTATATCCAAAGATCTGAGAGCGCACATAGTCCGTTAGCCCCTCAATGAGCTCCGGCGGATGGACAAAATCCATGTCGGCCGTTGTAAAGGGAACAATGTCAGGGCCCGCCTCCGGACAAATGGTCCGCATGCTCATCCATTTTCCGGACCCCTGAACCGACCGGTCCACCAGGGTTGTAAAATCATAGGTCAACTATCTTTCCTCCTAAAACAATCCTTATATAACCATCCCCTGAGGACAGAGACATCTCTGCCATCAGGGGGCGCGACAAACGTTGTTTACTTAGCAAGACGATCTTTTAGGGAAGCCAACTGATCCGCCAGCTCTTTTGGCAGCTTATCGCCAAACTTCTTGTAGAATTCTTCGATGCCTTCCGCCTCTTTGCTCCACAGGTCGTTATCGACAGCCAGAATGTCTTTCAGAGTGTCAACGCTGAAATCAAGGCCGTCCAGATTAATGTCCTCCGCTTTTGGAACATAGCCGATTGCGGTCTCATCCGCGTCAACCTTGCCTTCACAGCGCTTGATAATCCACTCCAGAACGCGGAAGTTATCCCCGAATCCGGGCCAGATGAAGTTTCCGTCTTCATCCAGGCGGAACCAGTTTACATTGAAAATCTTCGGCGCCTTGTCGCCAAGAACCTCGCCCATCTCAAACCAGTGCTTGAAGTAGTCTCCCATGTTGTAGCCGCAGAAAGGCAACATCGCCATCGGATCGCGGCGGACAACGCCGACGGCTCCTGTGGCGGCCGCCGTTGTCTCGGAGGCCATGATGGAACCGACGAATACAC
>CAUFVC010000341.1:0-2995 GCA_959029275.1 uncultured Eubacteriales bacterium
CACCCTGGAGGGCCCCAACGATTTTCGCACGGATGAAAGTGCGCAGTCAAAATTAGAGACGGCGGCGCAGGCTATGGATATCAATATTTGGATCTTCACAGATACGAATGTCACCAACAATATCCGGGTGTACAGCTACGGGTCGGAGAATTCCCCGCAGATTGCCAACACGGAGCTTCAACCCCAGAGCTTGCAGCTGATCCAGGATGTCATTCTGAATAAGGGAATGCGCCCGACGCAAAATGCGTTCCCGGAGATTTTTACCGGAAATACACTCTCCATCGGATATTCGCAGAAATATCTGAGCCGGGTCAATGTCATGACAAGCGACGGCAGCATTCTCAGCTACTCCGACACGAAGCAGGCCGCGGTCTTTCTGCACATCTCCATGGACGACATTTCTACGCCTGTCAGCGGCATGTACCGGATCGTGCTGCTTGCCATGCTGGCGCTGACCGTCGTCGCCAGTCTGGTCATCGGCGTCATGTCCAACAATATTATCTATCCGGTCAACCAGATGAAGAATGCGGCGAAGGCCATCACCAACGGAGATTTCAGCAAAGAGGTCAATATCAGCACCAACGATGAGATCGGGGATTTGGCCCAGTCTTTCAATAAGATGGCCCATGAACTACAGGAAGTGGACAAGCTGCGGAGCGACTTTATCGCCAATATCTCCCATGACTTTCGGTCGCCGCTCACCTCGATCAAAGGATTTTTGGAGGCGATGCTGGATGGGACTGTGCCCCAGGAGGACTACGCCAAATACATGCAGATCGTGTTGGACGAGACCAACCGTCTGACGAAGATGACCAACAATATTTTGGACTTGACTAAGATGGAAAATGGGCAGGAGGAACTGCACAGGTCCAATTTTGATATCAATGAGATGATCGTCAAGCTTGCCATCGGGTTTGAACAGCGGATCGAGGATAAAAAACTGAAGATGGATTTCCAGTTTCTACAGGAAAAGCTGTATGTCAACGCGGATCTCGACAAGATTCAGCGGGTCGTGTACAATCTGATTGACAATGCGATCAAGTTCACAGATGAAGGGGATTCGATCACCATCGAGACGAGCATCGTGGGCAAAAAGGCTTATATTGCCGTGGAGGACACAGGGCGCGGGATCGATGAGGAATCGCTCCCCCACGTCTTTGAGCGGTTCCACAAGGCAGATAAGTCCAGAGGTTACGACAAGAAGGGCACAGGGCTTGGCTTGGCGATTGTGAAGCAGATTATGCTCAACCACCAGGAGGATATTCAGGTGACGAGCAAGGAGGGGCAGGGCACAAAGTTCACCTTTACATTGCCGCTGGCGTATAAAATCAATCTTGTTGAAAAAAAATAGGAAGGCTGGAATCTTTTACATTCAGTTCATATTCTGTTAAAAAAGCGCCGCTATACTAGTAGACATGTGAAGATTCTCTGAGACGCCGGCCGCAGCGCAGGCGGAGGAATGAACCAGCGAAGGAGGAAATGGTATGGATGAGCAAGATCGCACGGATACGATAGACAATACAGAACAAACGCCAGAGAGTGGGCCGAATTTCGTCATGCAGGATACCCCGGCAGGCCAAAGCTCTGAGGAGGCGCGTCCGGCTAGCACGCTACAGGGAACGTATGCCCAGTACCGCGCCCAACAGGTGCCGCCAAGTTCGGAAGATAGACAGCCGAATTATAACAATCCAGGCGCCTACCCGCCACCGAACAATTCCCAATGGCGGCCGTCTACGCCTCCGCCCTATGGGGGCGGTGGGCAAGTTCCGCCGATGGGACCGCCCTATGGCGGCGGCATGGGGCAGCCCCTCTATCCGCCAGTCAAGACGAAATCGAAGAATGGTTGGAAGGTTTGGGTTGCACTGCTCTGTATCGTATGCCTATGCGCATCGGTCATCGGTGGAGTTTACCTCAGCAACAGTCTGTTGCAGAATCATTCAGCCAGCGGGGACGGCGGTGAGTTTCAATTCCCTTCAACGGCCAGCGGTACAGATGGCCGGGCGGATGTGACAAAGCTGCAAAATTCCAGCTATGAGACGATCTCGGATATTGCGGAAGATCTGTCCCTGTCCGTCGTGACCATCATAACTTCGATTGAATCCGTGGATATGTTCAATATGACCCGCTCCGGCAGTGCGCTGGGCTCCGGCATCATAATCGGTGAAAGCGGCGATGAGCTGTACATCGCTACGAATCACCATGTTCTGTCCGATGCCAAGTCCGTGAGCGTCATCATCGGGATGGACGATGCACACGCGGTCAATGCTTATCTGAAAGGCAGCGATCAGGACACGGACTTGGCGGTGATCTATCTCAAGAAGTCGGAGATCCCGGACGAAGTGAAGGAGCAGATTAAGATTGCGACGCTGGGCGATAGCGACTCTCTCCGCCTTGGCGATCTGAGTATCGCCATCGGAAGCCCGGTGGATAAATCTTTTGGAAACACCGTAACGGTTGGCAGTATTAGCGGCCTGGAGAGAACGGTGCAGTTTCAGAATGATGATGGCACGTCTCAGTCGATGATTCTGTTGCAGACCGATGCAGCCATTAATCCGGGCAATTCCGGCGGCGCGCTGGTCAATGGCCGGGGCGAGGTCATCGGGATCAACAATGCGAAGCTGAGCAGCACGGATATTGAAGGGATGGGATTCGCCATACCCATCAACACTGCAAAGCCCATTTTGGAGCAGTTGATCAACGAGGGAAAGATCAGCCGGCCGTATCTGGGGATCACAGGTGTTTCGGTGGAGGACTTACAAAATACGTCCCAGTATAACCTTGTATACGGCGTCTATGTGGCCACCGTTGTGGAGAATGGGCCGGCGGCCAAGGCCGGCGTGCAGGCCAACGATGTCATCATCTCCTTCAACGGGCAGCCCATCAATGTGTTTGACGACTTGACGGCGGCTATCCAAGAATTAGGGATCGGCGGTTCCGCGGAGATAGAGGTTCTCCGGGGATATATCGAGGGCGACGCGCAGACGGTAACGCTTCA
>CAUFVC010000342.1:0-2984 GCA_959029275.1 uncultured Eubacteriales bacterium
TGATTGGCATCGTTGGGAGCGGAAACGCCCATCACCGGGTTTCCGCTTTGGCAGAGCGAGTGAGAGAGGTTATAGAAGATGAAGATTCGAGTGGGAAGCCGAGATAGCAGGTTAGCGGTGATCCAAGCCGAGATGGTTATGGACTGTATACGGCGCCATCATCCGGAGCTGGAGGTGGAGCTGGTAACCATGAAGACCACAGGGGACAAGATTTTGGACCGCACCTTGGATCAGATCGGCGGAAAAGGTCTATTCGTCAAAGAACTGGACCGGGCGTTGCTGGACGGCGATGTAGACATTACGGTACACAGCTTCAAAGATATGCCCATGGAGCAGGATCCGAGACTGCCCATTGTGGCTGTATCGGCTAGGGAGATTCCCTTCGATGCTCTTATTTTGCCTTCGGGCAGGCGTCAGATGGATCCGTCGAAGCCCATCGGTTGTGCCAGCCCGCGGAGACAAATCCAGCTAGAGACGCTGTTTCCCGGCACTGCCATCCGGCCCGTGCGAGGCAATGTGCAGACAAGGCTGGCAAAGCTTGAGAGCGGCGAGTACGGCGCCCTGGTGCTGGCGTGTGCAGGTCTAAAACGTTTGGGGTTGGAGGATCGGATCAGCCGTGTATTTACCCAGCAGGAAATGCTACCGGCGGCTTGTCAGGGAATTCTGGCGGTACAGGCAAGAGCCGGCATGGACGTGTCCTTTCTGCGGGAATTTCACCATGCACCGGCCTACATCGTGGCATGTGCAGAGCGCAGCTTTGTTGCGGAATTGAATGGCGGTTGTAGCGCTCCCATTGCGGCCTTTGCCGCCATTGCCCATGATCAGCTGACTTTGGAGGGTCTCTGCCAGGAAGAGACAACGCGGCGCGTCCTGCGGGATCGCATCACAGGTCCGTGTGCGGATGCGGCGGAGCTGGGCCGGCGCCTCGCAAGGAGGATGCGGGAGGAGATGGAGACGTGATGACAAAAACAGGAAAGGTTTATTTAGTCGGAGCTGGGCCGGGCGACCCGGGGCTGCTGACGACAAAGGGAAAAGAGATTCTTCAAAAAGCACAGGTTGTGGTGTACGACCGGCTCGTCAGCCGTGACATTCTGGAACTGATCCCGGAAGAAGCCATCCGCATTGATGTAGGGAAATACGCGGGCCGCCATCCAGTCCCACAGGAGAGGATCAATGAGATCCTGCTGGAACAGGCGCTGGCCGGCTATCAGGTGGTGCGGTTGAAGGGGGGAGACTGCTTTCTTTTTGGCCGCGGAGGGGAGGAACTAGAGCTTCTCTGGGAATCGGGGGTTCCCTTTGAAGTGGTCCCTGGAATCCCGTCGGCGTTTGCAGCTGCCGCCTACGGAGGGATCCCTGTCACCCACCGAGATTTTTGTTCATCCGTCCACATCATAACAGGCCACAGAAAAGAGGATGGAGAGCTCGCCCTGGATTACGACGCTCTGGTCCGGCTGCAAGGAACGCTGATTTTTATGATGTCCGTTGCCAGCGGCGCGGAGATCGCCCAGGGCCTGATGACGCATGGAATGGCGGCTTCTATGCCCTGCGCTGTGGTGGAGAACGGGACGAGAAGTGAGCAGCGCACCTTTGTGACCACATTACAGCAGCTGAAAGACATCATGCGGCAGGAGCGGATTCAATCGCCGGCGTTGATTGTGGTAGGTCCGGTTTGTACCCTGGCGGAAAAATTCGACTGGTTTTCGAAGCTGCCCTTAAAGGGAGCCAGATTGTTGGTGACGAGGCCAAAGGAAAAGGAAGGCACTCTTGTAGGCCGGCTTCGGGAGCTTGGCGCCCATGTGACCAGTCTTCCAGCCATTGCAACAAACCCCGTGCCTTTCCCGATGCCAGACCTATCCCGATACGAGGTTTTAGTGTTCACAAGCGCTGCGGGGGTGAACAGCTTTTTTCAAGCCCTCTGGGGGGCGGGAAAGGACGCCCGCGAGCTGGCGGGTGTGAAGATCGCCGTGGTCGGCAAGGAAACGGAAAAGCAGCTTGCCGCCTATGGGCTTCGGGCGGATTTTGTGCCAGCGGTCTTTTGCGCGGAGACGCTGGCCGGCGAAATGCTGGAGAGTGGATTCTTGAAGGAAGGCATTCGGGTTCTGCTGATCCAGGGGAAGATGGCGTCGGGAGAGGCGTTTAACCGGTTGACAGCGCGGGGCATCCAGACGGACCGGCTGACGGTATATGAGACGCAGTACGTCCGCCAGGAGGGGATCGATCCCAGGGAATACGACTTTGGGATCTTCACCAGTGCCAGCAGTGTTGAGGGCTATGCCAGGTCATTGGGGGAGGAAGCCGAGATCGAGGCTCTGACGGCGGTCTGCATCGGAGAGAAAACAGCTGCGGCTGCCAAGGCCCTTGGAATGCCAGTCTATGTGGCGAAAGAAGCGACGATACAATCCCTAATTGAGACCGTATGGGAGCAATATAGGGACAAGAAGAAGGAGAACGAGGGATGAAGCTCTGGATTATTGGCGCAGGCCCTGGGGACCCCTCCCTCGTGAGCGCATACGCCCTTCAAGCGATGCGGGAGGCGCAGGTGGTGTTGGCGACGGGAAGGCTCTGGGAAGCCTTTCAGCCTATCCTGGAAAATGTACGCCTCGTATCTTTAACAGAGATGGAGACGTTTTTGACAGACAATCCGGAGGACTTAACCAAGGTGGCGGTGTTGGCTTCCGGGGATGTGGGGTTTTACAGTATTTCTAAGAGATTGACAGAAAAGTTGCAGGGGATCTGGGAGATCCAGCGCGTCAGCGGTATCAGCAGTCTTCAATACTTGTGCGCCAAGCTCAACATAGACTACGATGACATTAAAACGGTGAGCGTTCACGGGCGGGACCGGTCCATCATTCCCTTTGTCAGCTACAGCGGCAAGGTTTTTGTCCTGACCGGCGGGCAATATCGGGCGCAGGATGTGGCGGAGCAGCTGTATCAGGCCAATATGGATCACGTGGTTCTCCACGTGGGGGAAAATCTGTCCTCCG
>CAUFVC010000343.1:0-2965 GCA_959029275.1 uncultured Eubacteriales bacterium
CCGCTACGACGGCGATATTCATGATGAAGGTCGTGAGCGGGTTGACCAGCGCCGAAATCAAATTTACGCGGACAGCCGCCCTGGTCAGCTCCTCATTCCGCTCCCGAAATCGTTCTTTTTCATGGGGATTTTTGGCAAACGCGCGGATCACGCGGACGCCCGATATATTTTCCCCAACGGTTCTCGACAGAGCGTCCAGTTTCTGCTGGACCCGCGTGTACAGGGGCGCGGAGACGCGAAATACAAAATATACGATCCCCGCTAGAACCGGCAGGGTTAAAAAGATGATGATGGACATCCGCGCGTTGATCATCATGGCGGCGACTGCACTTCCTATACAGACAAAGGGCGCTCGGATGACCAACCGGATAACCATGGCCACCGCCTGCTGAAGCTGATTGATATCGTTGGTGAGACGAGTGGTGAGCGTGCTGGCTCCAAAGGATTCAATCTGCGAAAAGCTGAGCGCGTTTATTTTTTTGAACATATCAGAGCGCAGCCTTGTGCCAAAGCCCTGGGATGCAATGGAGGCGCTATATTGGCAGATCCACGCGCTTCCCATTCCGACGGCGGCGATGAGCGCCATAAGCCCTCCCTGCCGGAGAATAAAATCTGTATCCTGCTGAAGGACTCCCTCATTGATGATCCTCGCCATCATGATGGGCATGAATAGCTCCAAGATCGCCTCTAAAAGTTTGAAGACCGGCCCAATAAGAAATTGTTTCCAGTACGGCTTCAGATACTGCTTCATATAATGCATACGATATACTTTCTCCCATTTATTCAAGAATTCCGCCTTCGGCGGACTTTTTATAGGGTAAAAAATCCCTTCTCCGGCCCCGAGGCTCGAAAAAGGGATCCTTCGTCAAACTCATTTTTTCTTCTTGAACGGGCTCTTCTTGTTGGATTTCTTATCGGCTTCCTCCAGAAGATACTTGTCGTAATCATCCAAGCCGTCTTCCTCAAGATCGTCGCCAACCAGGTCATCCTGCGGCTCCGGCTCCACATCCTCGATCTTCTTCTGCGTCAAATCAGGTTCCTGCGCCGAGAGAATCTGGTCGCGGCGCACCGGTATGATAATGCTGCGGTTGGTTCCAAACTCAACCATCAGACATTCGTTGACAACATTCACTACCTTGCCGTACATGCCGTCGTTTAACAGCACCCAGTCGCCGTTGGTGATGGCGTTCTGCATCGCCGTCGTCTGCTTCTGGCGCTTCCGCTGAGGACGAATCAGAATAAAATACAAGATCACGATAAAGACCGCATAGATAGCAAGCATTCCAAACAAACCGCCGCTTCCGCTTCCGGTCGCCGCCGCATCTGTGGACAATAAAACAAACATTCGATATCCTCCTTTAAAATCGGTTCTAAAAAACACCTTGTTTGATTATACCCTGTTTGCCAAGCTAGGTCAAGGGGTAGGGTGGAAATTATTGTGAACAAATCGAGAACTCCCGCGGCTAAAGTCCCAGCTCCTCAAATCCGGCCAGCGCCTGGCGTTTGTAAGCCGGATACCGGTCCTCGTCCAGAGCATCCCGGATCTCCTGCATCATCGTATTATAAAAATATAGATTGTGCAGAACGCAAAGACGCATTCCCAGCATCTCCTTGGCCTTCAGCAGATGCCGGATATACGCCCGGCTGTAATCGCGGCATGCGGGACACTGGCACCCCTCCTCAATGGGCTGGGTATCCAGCTGGTACTGGGCATTCCACAGATTGATCTTGCCTCTGCGCGTGTACACGTGTCCATGACGCCCATTGCGCGCTGGGAGAACGCAGTCAAAGAAGTCAACCCCCCGGTCCACCGCCTCTAAAATATTGGCCGGCGTTCCAACGCCCATCAGATAGGTTGGCTTGTCCACCGGCAGATGGGGGACCGTCTCCTCCAGAATATGATACATCTCCGCGTGGGTCTCCCCCACGGCCAGCCCGCCGATGGCGTAGCCATCCAAATTCAGCCCTGCGATCCGCTTTGCGTGCTCGACGCGGACATCCTCCAACACTCCGCCCTGGTTGATCCCAAAGAGGCGCTGTTGGGGATTTAGCGTTTCCTCTAACCGATTCAGCCGGTCCATCTCCTCCTTGCACCGGACTAGCCACCTTGTCGTTCTGGACACAGAATCTTCAATGTATCGCCGGTCCGCTTTGCTGGGGGGACACTCATCGAAGGCCATGGCGATGGTGGACGCCAGATGCGATTGGATGCGCATGCTCTCCTCCGGCCCCATGAAGATCTTTCGCCCATCGACGTGGGAGGAAAAGGTTACGCCTTCCTCCCGGATTTTTCCCCGGAGAGAGGTCAGCGAAAAAACTTGAAATCCTCCGGAATCCGTCAAAATCGGGCGATCCCAATTCATAAAGCGATGCAGACCGCCGAGCTGATAGATAATCTCGTCCCCTGGTCTCACATGAAGATGGTACGTGTTGGACAGTTCCACCTGACATCCAATGGCTTTCAAATCCATGGAGGAAACAGCCCCCTTAATGGCGGCCGCTGTCCCAACGTTCATAAAAACCGGCGTCTGAATTGTCCCGTGGGGCGTCCCGTATTCTCCTCGCTTTGCATTTCCCTGTCTCTTTATCAGCTTGTACATACCTGTCTCTCCTTACCTTTCCCTCGGATGGGTGATCCGATTACTCACAGTCATTGTGATTGGCGTTCAACAATGCCGCCACCAAAAAACCAAATACGACCCCTGCGATAAAACAAGCAACATATCCCATGGCAATTCCTCCCGCTGTGATTTTACACAATTCTATCTTATTCAGGCAGAGAAGAATTTATATCTTATTTTGTTGGACTACCATTAATTTGGACAGGTCCCTCCGACGCGCGCTTGCGGTAGTCCCGCGGCGAACAGCCAAAACACCTGCGAAACTGCCTGGAGAAGTTCGCAAGATCGTTAAATCCGCTGGAGTACATGACTTCGGTTACCGAAAGGGATGTGGACACGAGCAG
>CAUFVC010000344.1:0-2944 GCA_959029275.1 uncultured Eubacteriales bacterium
CCACCGACGAGACCAACGCCGCCATGGAGTCCTTCCTGGCGGATTACACTGAGATCCGAGATTGTATATTGTTGAGAAAGGAGTCTGCTTATTGGATCTGCAGGTACAGATAAAAGCGTTGAAATATTTGCTGCGGTTGATGAATGGGGAGATCGACAAGATGCCCCATGCAAAGTACACACCGCAAAAGGAAAAGTATTATATACGGTCTGAGAATACCGCTTTTTTTAGCAGGGTATCCCCGGCATCCCAGGGGGTGCCGGCTGAACAGGTGGAAGCCTTATTCCGGGGATTGGCGGGGGAGAGGGGCGTCAATGCCCACTCGCTTTTACTCCTTCGCCACGGCAATGTGATCGCGGAGGGATACTGGAGCCCTTACCGACGCGATTACGCGCATATCACCCATTCCATGTGCAAGAGCGTCGTCTCCATGGCAATCGGCATTGCGGCGGGGGAGGGAATCCTTGCGCTGAACGAAACCGTTGCGGATCTATTTCCTGATCTCATAACACTGTTTACACCGAAGAATGTGAAATCCATCACCATCCAACACCTTCTCACCATGAGCAGCGGTTCAAAATTCAATGAACTCAATTCCCTGTTGGAGGATGACTGGCTTAAAGGATATCTGGAGGCAGATACGTCCTTCGAGCCGGGCGCCAAGTTTGAGTACAACAGCTTGAACACCTATGTCCTGGGAGCGATCCTCCGGCAGAAGACAGGACAGAGCCTATGCGAATATTTGAAGCCGCGGCTGTTTGATCCTCTCGGCATTGATCCGGTCCACTGGGAACAATGCCCCATGGGACGGGAGAAAGGGGGATGGGGATTGCTGTTGCTGCCGGAGGATATGGCGAAGTTGGGGCAGCTATATCTGCAGGAGGGACAGTGGCAAGGCCGGCAGCTTATTCCAAAGGATTGGGTGCGGGACTCGACGAAGGTGCAAATCCATCAGAAGGTCGATCCCACCACCACAGGGTATGGGTATCAGATTTGGACATTGGAGGACGGTGCGTTTCTATTTAATGGTATGTTTGGCCAGAACGTGTACGTATTTCCAGAGCAGGACATGGTCATTGTGTTGACCTCCGGGGCTCAGAATTTTTTGCCGGAGGGTAAAGCGACGCCCTATATCCAGCGGTTTATTCGCGGGACGGCCTTCTCAGATTCGGCGTCCCCGGATCCGGAAGGCGCTATGGATAGGCTGGGATTCGCACAAAGCCATTTGACCTATGGACGTCCCATTCCGGAGTATGTGCCAGCGGAGAGGCCGTCTCTGCTCAAAGTGATACGGAGCCGGTTAAAGCCTGCTAACAAAACAGACAATAAGAGGGAGGTCCTCCCGGACTGGGCGGTGGCCCTCCACGGAAAAACATTGCAGCTGACAGGTCCCTGCGGAAGTTTATTTCCCTTTATGTTGCAATGTATGCACAATAATTTTAGCACGGGTTTGGAGTCCATTTCCTTCACGGCGGAGAAGAATGTGCTGCTGATGGAGTGTGTGGAGGGGGAAACGGTCAACCGGATTCCCATTGGGATTGATTTGCCTCACTATGGAGATTGCTCCATAAAGCGGGATATCTACACGGTGGGAAGCCAGGTGTGGAAGACCGCAGATGAGGACGAAAACCCGGTGCTGATCTTTAAGATATCCTTTATTGAGATGTCCAACACGAGAATCATCAAGTTATTTTTTGGTCAGGATCAGATTCATGTGGAGATGGACGAGGAGCCATCCATGACGGAAGCCCTTCGGAACCTGTCCACGGGGGTGTTGGAGTCCATGAAAGAAAAAATGCCCTTCAAGAAGAATCAGGAGTATTTGCTGTATCGGATTGACCGGTTGATGGCGCCGCGGGCCGAGGCGTCATGGAAAGAATGAATTTTTTCCGGCGCTTTGCAATGACGGTGCGCAGGATCGCCACATCCTTCCCTCCCTGTGCGAAGATGCTGAGAATATCCGCCAGATCCAGCGCATCGGCCAGCGCGTTGTGGGCGACGTCCTTTGGCAGGCCGAAAATGATTTTCAGGTCGGACAGGCTTAAGTGCATGGGGAGAGAAGGGGGTAGGAGCTGTCTGTCCAGGCATTCTTGCACGTCCTTGAGCCGTGTAATCTGCTCTCTTAATATGTCGTCCGCCGGTTTATCTTCCAGGTCAAAGGTGAGAGCAGCGCGATCCATGCAGCCAAAATTGAGATAGTCGGTGACGCCGAGTGATTGGCAGTAGGCGAAAAATTCTCGCAGAACCGCAATGGAATCCCTTGCGGCGTCGATCTCCTCCTGGAGCAGTCCCGTCAACGCTTTGCAGTAGTCGCTCAGAGTCCGATTATTGAGGGGCCGGATTAAAGAATAGTACTGTCCCACGGTTTGATCGCTGGCGTTGCGGATGACAGCGCCGACTGAAAGAAGCTCGACCCCGTGATTTTTGCATTCTTTCGGCCTTTCATTGCGGCATGTGTACTCGAAATCCACATAGCAGTAGGGACCTTCTCCTAAGGATAGCGCTTTCTTTATATGAGAAAAGGAGGAGGGAAAGCGCTTATGGGCTGCCATGAACCGTTCCGCGTCTTCCAGCCGGGAAAAGGATTTTGCGCAGGCGTTTTTATATTGATGAATCTGCTGTAAGTATTCCTGCGGGTCGGTGTAGATACCGGTACATCGGCCATTGGCTACGGCGTAGTATCGCAATGCATTCACCTCATTGTTGTGCTCATTGTATCAAGTATACCTGGTTTTCGTGAGAGTGTCAAGGATGAGCGACTTGACAAGCGCCCTAAAAGGGTTATAATCAGACGTATGGAAAGGATGTGAAAAGAATATGAAGCAATCGACAGGCCCTAAGAAGTCCCACAAGGTCCGAAATATTTTGCTGATCGTGCTGGGCGTTTTCCTTCTTCTCGTATTGTTGGCCTTGGTCTGGTATATTTTAAAAATTTCCAAGATTT
>CAUFVC010000345.1:0-2943 GCA_959029275.1 uncultured Eubacteriales bacterium
ACAGGGAGATGTATGATGCCGTCCAACCTGACATGGTCTTCATCTGCATTCCCCCCTATGCCCACGGCGACATTGAATTCGAAACCATTCGCCGGCGCATTCCGTTTTTTGTGGAAAAACCCGTGGCACTCTCCCTAGATCTGGCCCACGAAATTCGCCAGCGCGTCCAGGAAGCTGGCCTGATCACGGCCACAGGCTTTCAGTGCCGGTACAGCAATCTTGTGGAGCCCACTGTGAAATTTATACAGGATCATGAAATCGTCTTTATCGACTGCGTTCGAGTGGGTGGAATTCCCGGGGCCGAGTGGTGGAAAAAGCGGGCGCTGTCCGGCGGTCAGATCGTGGAGCAGACCATCCACCAATTTGACATCATCCGCTATGTGTTTGGGGAACCGGACACCGTATTTACCATGGGTACAAAGGGCTATGTCACGGGTGTGGACGGGTACGACACAGAAGATCTAACCACCACCGTCGTCCGCTTCCAAAACGGGGCCCTTGCCGCCATCTCCACAGGTTGCTACGCCTCCGCCGGCGCCAGCGCTGACAGCAAGGTGACATTCGGCGCGCGGGATAGCCGGGCCGACCTGTATATACTGGATAAGCTTCGCGTATTCGAAGAAAAGCAGGCATCTGTGGAGGATTCCGGCCTTGTTGTCAAGGGGGATGGCTCCATGAACGGGAAGGGAACCTCTGACATCGTCTATCGGCAAGAAGGCGACAGCGGTATCCTCTGCGACCGCACCTTTATCGACGCTGTTTTGAGCGGCGATCCGTCCAAAATTCGGTCGCCCTATGGCGATGCCGTCCGCTCTCTGGCCTTTACCTTAGCCTGCAATGAATCTCTGGATACAGGCCTTCCTGTCAAGGTGAAGTTGGATTGATCCACAACGACAAAGGCATGGCGATATGAGAGTAAACTCTCGCCATGCCTTTTTTCTGTCTATTCTTCCAGCTCGGACTCAACGGCGTGAATAATTGTTTTCAGCGCCTTGATCCTGCCATATCGTTTATCGTTCGACTCGATGATGTGCCATGGCGCGAACTCCGTAGACGTCAGCTGGAACATATCGTTGACGGCAATCTCATAGGCGCTCCACTTTTCCCGGTTCCGCCAATCCTCCTCTGTAATCTTCCACTGCTTTTCCGGCGTGTTCTGGCGGTCCATAAAGCGGGACAGCTGTTCCTCCTGATCGACATGAAGCCAGAACTTGACGAGAATCGCGCCCCAGTCATGCAATTCCTTTTCAAATTCATTGATCTCCTGATAGGCACGCTTCCAATCGTCTTCTTTGCAGAATCCTTCGATGCGCTCCACCATCACCCGGCCGTACCAGGTGCGGTCAAAGATGGCGACATGGCCGGTCCTCGGTAGATTCTTCCAGAAACGCCAGAGATAGTGGTGGGCAAGCTCGGTCTTGTCCGGAGCGGCGATCGGGATCACCTCGTACCCCCGCGGATCCAGCGCGGCTGCCACACGGCGGATATTGCCCCCTTTCCCCGCAGCGTCCCATCCCTCATAGGCGATGATCAGAGGCCGCTTCCTCAAGTACAGCTTGTTATGGAGCTTGGCCAATGTTTTCTGCGCTTTCTTAAGTTCGGCTTTGTAGTCCGCCGCCTCCATCCTCTTGTCCAATTGGACATCGGAGAGGTTGGGCATGGACACCATGGGAAAGCCTAAGGGCGACTCATACGGTTTCGCCGCCGTGCAGGGCTGAACCCATGGCATAACTCCATCCTCCTGATTTTGCAGCGCCGTCTCGATGGAGGTGACAAGGATCCGATAGACCGAAAGAAGCGCGCTGCGCTCATGGTGTGCGTCGATCAAATGCCAGGGCGCGCAGGCGGTATCCGTCTCCTGTAGATATCGGTCATAGGCCGCCCAATATCTCTCATACTCCTTGTTCCGCTTCCAATCGCGGTCCGTCACTCTCCACCGCGTGGTTTTGTTTTCCTCCAGCCTGCGAAATCGCTTCTCTTGTTCTTTTTGGCTGATATGAAGGAAAAATTTGAGGACCACATACCCGTCGTCTGCCAGCTGCCGCTCAAACGTATTGATACTGTGTACTCGCCTTGCCGCTTCGCTCTTCTTGATGTCCTCCTCCAGAGGCGCAATCAAAATATCCTGATACCAGCTTCGGTCGAAAATGCTGAACTGTCCGTATTCGGGCAATTTCATCCAATACCGCCAGAGCAGAGGCTTGCGCAATTCATCCTGGGACGGCTCGGTTATGGAATATACCGAGTATCCGCGCGGATCCATGGATAGAATCACATCTGAGATGACCCGGCCCTTCCCAGCCGCCCCCCAGCCCTCGAATAGAATGACCACCGGCAGCTTCCTTTCCCGCGCGGTCTGCTGTAGCACCGCTAGCTTCCGCTTTAGCTCTCCCGCCTCCTGCTTATACTCGGCCTTTGGAATTTCCGCCGTCAGGTTTACAGAATCCAGCATACTTGCCCCTCCCAGTCGATTCGGTGTTTTGTCCTCATTATACTGTAAATGGGAACTACTGTCAAATAGTATATCCCTGCCACCGGATTTCATACAAGATGTTCAATATCCAGGATTCTCGGATGCAGTGGCTCGTAAAATGCCTGTTCATGGGAGACGAGAATCCGGCTGCCTGGAAATTCCTGAATGGCATTGCGCAAAGCTTCCTTGGTCGGCTGGTCCAGATGGTTGGTCGGCTCATCCAAGAGTAGCACGTGATGGGGCTTGAGCGTGAGCTCTGCAAATTTGACCTTCGCCTGCTCCCCACCGCTGAGGGCCGGCAAACTTTGCAGCATGTGCTCTGTCTTCAACCCGCACCGCGAAAGCGCCTTCCGCAGCGTGGCCGGTCTCTCATCCGGAAATTTTATCGCCAGATAGGAAAGCGGGGTGGCGCCGTCGTCCCATGTAAAATCCTGCTCATAGTACCCGATTATGCACGGCTCCCAGATTCG
>CAUFVC010000346.1:0-2939 GCA_959029275.1 uncultured Eubacteriales bacterium
GCTAACTGTGACCTGCCGTTTCTTAACGATTTTGGCCTGTTTTTTAGCCTTCACAAAGATTGTCTGCGTTTGCGGCATACTGTACCTCCTGCTCCTGCATTTGTATTACAAATTGTCCCTTTTGCGGCTGGAATTCCTCACCGCCGCTGCGCCCCGCCTGTACGTCCTGCCAGATCCCAAAGACGATAAGGAGCGCTAATGCGGCTATGGCCGTGAACAGAAGGATGCGATGCATATATAGGAAAACTTTTTTCATAGAAAAAACCCCTTTTTTGTTAATCCTTTACGTCTGTATTTTCCGCCATTTCCGGCAAAATATAACTGGTAAAAGTAGGGCGTTCTTTTATGTCGATTTCCCCTGTCGAAAGTTTTGTGTTGAAAGTTTGTCCTAAATCGATTACAATTATGGTATATTTTTCCATTGCATAGGAGGGTCTATATGAATGTACAGTGCCGGCGTGAGGGTCTTTGCCTCATCGTCTCCATTACAGGCGAATTGGATCATCATACTTGTGAAAGCGCACGCCATATTATTGACGATGAATATAACCAGCAAGGAGCACTCCATATTATCTTTGACTTTCATAAAATTGATTTCATGGATAGCTCCGGTATCGGTTTGATCATGGGACGGTACAAAAAAGCTTCGCTTCTCGGCGGGCAAGTAATCTTGACGCATATCTCTCCGCAACTGGACCGGATCTTTGCCCTGTCAGGCTTGTATAAAATACTAAAAAAAGCGCCGGATATACCAAGCGCTTTAGGGTTGCTCTAAGGAGGATACACAGATGATCAGACAAAATTATATGAAGGTGGAATTCACCAGCCGGTCCGAAAACGAAGCCTTTGCGCGCGTAGCGGTTTCTGCGTTTATCACGCAGTTAGATCCAACCCTTGAAGAGCTTGAAGATGTCAAAACCGCGGTCTCCGAGGCGGTGACCAACGCCATCATTCACGGATATGAGAATGAGGATGGCGTCATCTACGTCGCGTGTACACTGGATGGCCAGACCGCCTCCATTACGGTGGAGGATCACGGGAAAGGGATCCCGGACGTGGAGCTAGCCATGGAACCACTCTACACCTCAAAACCTGAACTGGAGCGGTCTGGCATGGGATTTACCATGATGCAGACCTTTATGGACTCCCTGGATGTACAGACGACCTTCGGCAAGGGTACGACCGTTACGATGACGAAAACCTTTCAGAGTTCTCCGGCAGATCTCTAGAAAGGGAAGGTGTCAATATGGACCGTACACTGGAGCTCATAAAAAAAGCACGCAGTGGTGATCATACAGCGCGGGACCTGATTGTGGAAGAGAATGTGGGATTAGTCTGGAGCATCGTCAAGCGATTTGTGGGCCGCGGATATGAGATGGAAGATCTGTTCCAAATCGGTTCCATCGGCCTAATCAAGGCGGTAGACAAATTCGACTTCTCATTTGAAACCAAATTTTCAACCTATGCGATTCCCATGATCATCGGTGAGATTAAGCGATTTCTCCGGGACGACGGCATGATCAAAGTAAGTCGGACTCTGAAAGAGCTCTCGATTAAAATCCACCAGACCCGAGAAGTACTTGAAAGTCAGCTCCACCGTCCTCCCACTCTCCAGGAGCTGTCCGATGAGATGGGCGTGAGCCCGGAGGAAATCACCCTGGCAATGGAATCTGGCGTTCCGGTGGAGTCTCTATATACAACCATACATGAAGGGGACGGCAGCCCGGTCTACCTCATCGATAAGGTACACGATGGCGGCGGCGGGGAGGAGGACATGATCGAAACCATCTCCCTGCGAAATTATATCCGGCAGCTCGATCCAAAGGAGCAACAGATTATCACCATGCGGTACTATGATGACAAAACCCAAGCGGAGGTGGCGAAAATCATCGGCATCTCACAGGTTCAGGTCTCGCGCCTTGAAAAGAAAATTTTGGGCAAGATGCGCGAAAAGCTGGGTTCCTAGAAGATCCCCCGAATTGCCTTTTCCAGCCTATTCAGAGCGGATACCGCATTGTCCTTCCACTCCTCAACGGAGTCAGGGTTGTCCAAAATTTCCGAGATGAACCGCGTAAAGACATCCCGCACCTGATTGACGTTTCTGGTGTATATGATCTGTATATCCGCCAGATCCGTCAACACGTAGGCGCATATCTCCTCAACATCCTGTTGGAAACGCTGGGCGGCGTCCACCCCCAGCCGCTCCACCAGCTGATTGTTTAATTCTGGCTCCCTCAGAAGGGACATGATCTGATTCTGCATCACGTGGAGAAAAACACAGAAATCCTCCATGTTGTTGCCAGGTTCGATGAGAAACAAAATGCGGAAAAACAGGTTCCACTCAAAATCCTGGTTTATCAGCGCCAACAGCCGCCCTCCCAGAATCTTAGAAAAGTTGTTCCAGGGTTTAAACTCACCCTCCATGCTGATGGGTTCCCGGAAGGAGATGTCCTGTTTTTGAATGGTTTTGAGCCGCTGAAACAATTCCAGGAACGCCTTGCTGAAATCCTCCTGATTTTCCACGTTCCGGCACACCATGTAATACGTGCTTATGATCTCACATGTCTCTTTGAAATCCACGGTAAATCCCATGGATGTATCCATCTTCTCCACAAATATATCATTTAACGTCTTGGCAATCAATGCCTTCATGGATTCTCTCTCTGCGCCGACATACGCATTGCTTCCGCCGCCCAGACGATTATTGATCAGGTAGAGCTGCTTGTCCGTCACGGAAAGCGATTCGTAGACCGAGGACATGAGTTCCTTGAGAAATCGGTCCATCATCAAATAATTATTGTTTTTATAGATCAACTTATGTTCGATGTCGCCCCAGAAATCGGAGACCATACTTTTAATCTGGAGCTCAAACCTCACGACTTCCTCCCCGGTCGTGTAAAACCCATCGATTCTATAGATTGCAAATCCATTTGTCTGCA
>CAUFVC010000347.1:0-2904 GCA_959029275.1 uncultured Eubacteriales bacterium
AACGGCAAAATTTTTTACACTTCTATTACTTCTTTATCACACATAAGCAAAGAGCCAGGGAATCAAGCAGCTTGTTGCGGGCGGAGGCGTGGCCCTCATTGGCATGACCCTTGTACCTCTCCTGTCCGGGCTGCTGGGATAAGCAATCCGTCCATCTGCAAGCAATATGCCGCGCCCTCCCGGTAGCAGGAGGGCGCGGACAAGGAGGTGAACGCATATGATTGATGATTTAATTGCGGAATGGATCAAAGGAATCCTGATTGACGGGATTAAAGGAAACCTGTCGGGGCTTTTTGGCACTGTGAATACCAAGGTTGGGGAAATCGCATCGGATGTGGGCAGCACCCCGCAGGACTGGAACGGCGGCATTTTTTCCATGCTGCAAAGCCTGTCCGAAACGGTCATTGTCCCCATTGCGGCGGCCATTCTCGCCCTGGTGATGTGCTATGAGCTGATTGAAATGATCGTGGAAAAGAACAACATGCACGATTTTGACAGCTCTATGTTTTTCCGCTGGATGTTTAAGAGTGCCTTTGCCATTCTCATTGTGACGAACACATGGAATATCGTCATGGGTGTCTTTGATGCCACCCAGGCCGTCGTGAATCAAAGCGCCGGTGTCATCATCGGGGAAACCAGCATTGACTTTGACACCCTGATTCCAGACCTGGAAGCACAACTGGAGGCCATGGACATTGGGCCGCTTCTGGGCCTGTGGTTCCAGACCTTGGTTGTAGGCCTGACGATGCACGCGTTATCCATCTGCATTTTCCTTGTTACCTACGGGAGAATGATTGAAATATACGCCGTGACAGCGCTTGGGCCGATCCCTCTTGCCACGCTGGGAAACGCGGAGTGGCGCGGCATGGGCCAAAACTATCTGAAATCCCTTTTGGCGCTGGGCTTCCAAGCGTTCCTGATTATGGTTGTCGTCGGCATCTATGCGGTGCTGATACAGGAAATCGGGACGGCGGAGGACATTTCCGGCGCGATCTGGGGCTGCATGGGCTACACAGTGCTTTTGTGCTTCTGCCTGTTCAAGACGGGAAGCATCAGTAAAGCCGTGTTTACCGCTCACTGACGGGAGGTGACGCATATCCGCATCGGACTGATTGACGTGGACTCTCACAACTTCCCGAACCTCTGCCTGATGAAGCTGTCCGCCTAATCTATATTTCAAGTCGCCGACTCATCCCTGGGTAGGCAGCGGTCCAGTGGGGCCGGGGCAAGCCCGTGGAGAGCAAGCGGATAAGGGTCTAAGCGGTTTTGAAATTCTGCCACGCCCACTGTGCCGGAAATAATCCCAGCATAAAATGACCTGAGCAGCAGGCGGAAGCCTGCTGCTCAAACGGAACAATATGAGAAGTGGAGATGATGATCTCATTCATCGGGACCTGGAGCAAGGCACTCAGCGCATAGAGGTTATCTACACTGGGCAGGCTCTGCCCCCGCTGCCATTTGTAGATGGCCTGTGGCTCCTCGAATCCGAAATACTGCTGGAGATCTCGAACCGTCAGACCACGGTCTTTTCGAAGTCGGCAGATATTTGCTCCGGTAGCCACAGGATCGATCACAGGAAACCGAATCACGGACATATGGATCGCCTCCATTCAGTAGGATGATTTCCGCCGCAACGGAATATTAAAATATAACCGATATACTCTGGAATAGCAAGCGATCCTCTGCATTTGTAATGAGATTGTCATAAAGGAGAGCACCATTGGGAGATACACTTTTCTACCAGTACATTGACAGGCTATCTCTGTTCTATAACTATTTCGCATTCCTGGACACGGATGCTTATCTGGCTGATCAGCTTTTCATCAAGCATCAGGTGCGGGTGCACTTCTGCGAGGAATATGTACGGGGTGACTCTCCGTACCGTGTGATCTTCTGCCATGTGCGGAAACGGGATCGGGCGCGGTTCCAGGCAGCTCTGGAAGAGTTGCCGAAAAAGATGATGTTGCTGGGCTATATAGACTATTTGGATGTATGCCGTGCGCTTTGGGGCGAATGCCAACAGCAGAGAAAAGAGGAGGCGAATTCCCGTGAAGCAGTTGATTCCATTGGACAAGCGCAGTAAGAAGGCCAAACGGGAATATCACGCAAAACAGCGAGGGTCTTGGAACGGAGTCAATCCTGTCACCCGGATCGTTCAGAGTAGAAAGGCCTATGACAGAGCAAGAGTTAAACAAGCGGATCGCCGAGATCCTAGAATCGACTAAAGCGGAGAATGGCTGCGGGCGTCGTACCGGTCGCCAATACCGACGTTCACAAAGTATCAGGCATTCAGATCACCTTCTGTTTCTCATTCAGCACAGCGGTTACGCGCCGAATATGGGTTATATAATAGGGGACTATGAGAGAATAACGACCTTGCTTCACTCGGGTCTGCACATTCAGTATATGAAGTCCAGCAACCGGCAGCAGTATCTGAAGCGGAAAGGGAATCGAAAAGTCCGGAAATATCGCTGTCTACCAAAGAAAGGGAACCAGTATCGTAAGGTATTTGACTACTGGTGGGAGCTCTATTGAACTACAAAGAGGCGTCGGCTCAGTAATTAAATATCGAGCAGGCGCCGTTTTGCATTGTGGAATTCAGCACTTAATCGATGTGACTATCCCGCCGTTCCAACAACACTTGTATTCTTAGTTCTTCATCTTGACTTGGTAACTGGTCTTGGTGACTTCTCGATGCGTTGCAGATACTTTTCCAAGTGAGCCATAGAAAACTGTACTTTCCCGCCCGGGCAGCGTTGATAGTATCCTATCAATCTTCTGGCGCGCAGTTCATCCAGCTTTCGAACTGTAATGCCGAGCATAGCGGCAGCCTCACTTCGGGAGTATAATTCCATGGTGTTCACATCCTTCTTTGGAGAAAATTGCCCCTCATTATAACAGTAG
>CAUFVC010000348.1:0-2876 GCA_959029275.1 uncultured Eubacteriales bacterium
ATGATCCGGCGTGGGAGGGAAGCCTGTACCCAGTGGAGACTCCCGTCTCGTTTACGCCCCGTTATGGAATTTTTATCTCGGAAGAACAGCTTGAGCGGATGCGCACCCTGTATGAGGAGAAAAAAAGAGAGGGGGCGGCCTCGCCCTTTGCACCGAGTACCAGCTATGACAAATATTTTGCTCCCGAGACGTGCATCCATGACTTTGTAAATTTTTGGGAGGATACCCGCTATTGCCGGGTGCGGGACAATCGGCACTATCTGATTCGAAACGGCCTTCGCGCCGCTATGTACGGGATCTTGGAAAAGGACGGGGCCTCTCTTCGTCTGGCCGCCCGCTATGCCATGTCAATCCTCGCCTGTACACACTGGGATGACGGCATGATCTGCGATTTTCCGGTTGGCAGCTGGGAGCACCGATGTTTTGTGCAGTCTCTTTGCCTTTACGATTTAGTGTTTATCTATGATCTGGCGCATGAATTTTTTATGCCCTCTGCCAAATCCCGTTTATTTCGGCGCCTGGCGGAGGAAGGATTAGCCTCCATCAATTACAATACATGGCGGCATACGTATATTTTTGAGAACAACCAGCTTATCTGGTTCTCCCACGGGCGGATGGCCGCCTACGCCCTTTTGCTCAAAGAATGGCCGAGGGTGGCCCCGTACATGGAAATCGCCTACAGTGATATTGTGGAAAATATTCGAAAGACGGTTCTGCCGGACGGCGGATATGTGGAAGGACCTACCTATTTTACCTGTGTGGGGAATAATGGCGGGCAGGCCCTCTACCTTTACTCCCGGGCCGTTGGCAAACCCATTGAGGAGGTTACTCCAGATACTCTGCAAGCGTCAGTTGACTTTGCGGACGCGCTTCTCTCCACAGATCATGACCAGGATATGATCCCCATATGCGATGCGCATCCCATTCTGTCCCAATCCCATCTGGCATTTATGGCCTATCTTTTACAGGACAGCTCATGGGTGAAGATATTTCAGAAGTCGGTGGCGCGCTCCGGCGGTCTATCCGACGACTACTTTGCCCTGCTGGTACAGAGCATGGACCTGAAACCAAGTGCAAAAGTTCGGCCCTTTGTGTTGATGCGGGAGATGAATCTGGCGTCTTCCCACAGGTTCTGGAACAAAAAGGCTGTCAAAATGTTGGTTCTGGGAAATCACAGCGGCGCCGGTCACGCCCACGAGGATAAGGGAAGCTTTATTCTTGAATATGCGGGCCAGACCTTTGCCATGGACTCCGGCACCTGCGATTACAGCAGTTCCTATTCTATGATTTACAAGCAGTGCCAGCGCCATAACGTCCTGGTTCCGGCGGGGACAAAGGCAAGGGTGGCGGCGGAAAACCCTTGCATGGAGACGATCAGCCTTCTAGGGAATGGGGATGAGGAAAGTTTACATATTTCTTTGAATGCGGGAAAGGCATATCGACAATACTATGAGAGCTGGACCCGAACCATTCAGAGCCGCCAGCCAAATGAGTTTGTCATACTGGATGAGTATGAGCTGAAGGAGGAATGTGGCTGTGATCGGGTGGAATTTCTCTGGAATACCATGCTGCCGGTGGAGAGACGGGAGGACCGGGTGATCATTCACGGTCAGAATGGAGAGGCGGTGGTCCACATTCCGGAGAGCTGCCACTGTGAACTCCGCCGGCTGGAAATGTTCCAGGAGAAATTCTTGAATCAGATTGTATTTATTCGGCAAGGGGTTTCTGGTATAATTAGGACAGTCATCGAACTTATGTAGACAAAAGCCAAGAAATGTCCGGAATCTGTCATGTTGACGGTGATGCCCATATATTTCCGATAAAAGGGGAGGATTCCATGAAGCACATTAAGACGCAGATGCTGTTCTATACCTCCATGGCAATTTTTTTGTCCTGTCTATTCATCAACCTGGTTTCCAGCGCCACCTTTACGAAACTGTATACCAGGGAAGTGTATCGGTCCTGTGAGAGTCAGGCGTTGCAGATTTTGCAGGGGGTTGACCAAAAAGTTCAGGCGGTGGAGGATTCTGTGAGTCTTATTTTCACAGAGCAGAGCACCATAAATTACCTGACCCAGACAGATTTTAATCACCCCGATGGACTGGTTTATAAGGCGTACCAGAGAGTCGATTGGGTGCTGAGGAGCTTTCGACAGCAGTTTCCGCAGTTCGTAGGGATGCTATTTTACAATGGGAAAGAGAGCGTCTATAAGTATAACTATTACAATCCGTCCCTGGAGGCGCTACAAGATTTTTTAACGCCGGAGACGGTTCAGGGGAGTATCCAAACCGATCAATTTCATTGGAAAGGGGTATACCCGGTCAACAATCAGATTGCAAAAGAAAATGCCTACATTGTCACCCGGAACTTTGTGGATTATCAAAACCTCAATCAGCTGGGGGTTATTGTCATTCTGCTGGAGGAGGATGTCTTTTCTGCGATCTATCGGCCCATCAAGGAGACCAGCGGGGCCCAAGTCTATCTATTCAATGAAATGGATCAGCCGGTGGAGGCCTATGACCAGGCTTCCATGGAGAACCTGCGGCGAAACCTTGAGGGGATTCAGGTGGGGCAGGGGGATGTGGCGCAGGTGAAGGCGGACGACAACGGGAGCCTGTTTACCCTGTGTACATCCACCGTCACGGGCTGGACGATCTGTGTGGAAATTCCGATGGACGTGCTCACCAATAGCATGAGACATCTCATTATCGTCAACACGATAGTGAGCATTTTGATTGTGATTTTATTTGGACTGTTCCTATTTCAATATATCTCTCGCATAACCAATGATATCGTATGCGTTGCCAATGCCATGCAGGTGGTGGAGGAAAACAATTTTAGCCTTCGCCTTCACTCCGACCGCAGGGACGAGATCG
>CAUFVC010000349.1:0-2860 GCA_959029275.1 uncultured Eubacteriales bacterium
TTTGTCCAGCTTGTCGCCTTTATTTGATTTTTTTACAAATATAGTGTATGATACTACAGGTAAAGGAGGCGATCACCTTGTACTCGTATGAAGAGTTATTTGCCCGCAGCATCCGACTGATCGGCCCGGAATGTCAAGAACGCCTGCGCCAGTCTCGCGTTGCCGTCTTCGGAGCCGGAGGCGTTGGCAGCTTTGCTATAGAGGCCTTGTGCCGCGCTGGGGTCGGGGGCTTACTTCTGATTGATAAGGACGTGGTGGATCCTACTAACATCAACCGCCAGCTCCACGCTACAGCTAAGACCATCGGCCAATCGAAGGTGGAATTGATGCGCGCGCGGGCGCTGGACATCAATCCGGAAATCGATGTGGAGACCCATGAGATGTTTTTTCTGCGACATGAGGACGCATTTGTGCTAGATTCAGGCTGTGACTACATCATCGACGCTATCGATACGGTGACCGGCAAGTTGACGCTGATCGAATGCGCCAGAGACCGGGGCATCCCCATCATATGCAGTCTAGGAACTGGCAATAAATTGGACCCGGCTCGCTTTCAGATTGCGGATATTTATCAGACCTCCGTGTGTCCTCTGGCAAAGGTGATGCGGCGTGAACTCCGAAAGCGGGGGATTCCAAAGCTGGATGTCCTATATTCCACGGAGCCGCCGCGAAGCCCGCTCTCCCCGCCGGGCAGCCTTTCCTTTGTTCCACCTGTGGCCGGCATGATCCTTGCCGGATATGTGGTCCGCGCCCTAGCCGGACTGCCCCTGGCCTAAAGACGAGAGGAGAATTGAAATGGCTGAAATTGGAGTTGTCACGAAGCTTGAGGGTTCCATGGTCCGTGTTGAAATGCCGCGCCAGGACGCCTGCCAACACTGCAAGGCCTGTCTAACGTTTTCTTCCAAGGATACTATGGTTCTGCTGGCACAGAATGATTGTGGCGCCGTTCCCGGGGACCATGTGGAAATTACCCTGGAGGAATCCGGATTTCTGTCCGCGACCCTGCTTCTCTACGGAGTGCCTCTTGCAGTCTTTTTGCTTAGCATGTTGATGGCCAGCCAGCTATTCTCACAGGAAAGCGTGGTATTTCTCATCTCCCTGCTATTGCTCGCCATCACCTACGGCGTCCTGCACGCAGTGACAAAAAAAATGAACCGCAGCCGCTACACTCCGAGAGCGGTCCGGGTTCTCAACTCTCCCCAATAAACACCTAGCCCCTTCCTCTGGCATATCCTAATAAGGAATCCATAGGCAATGGAGGTTATGCTATGATCTTAAAAGTTCAAAATAACCGGGATCCCTCCCGGCTAAATTCTAGTACGCCCCTTCGCTTTCCCCCCTCTCCCACCAAGCGGTGTGTCCGCTCTTCCGGCTATGATGAGGATAACTGCGCGCAACAGCTTGTTCGAATCGCAGCCGGACAGTACGGACTTTGTTGGCCGGATGATGTGTACCGCTCTCTGGCGGTGTACACCGGAGGGATGGGGATCGGGGAGATCTGCGGCGCTCTGCTAGGCGCCGCGGCGGTCTTCGGTCTCCTCTGCGATGAGAAAACCGCAAGGCGGCTGTCACTTCTATTGTTTCAGCAATGTCAGGCTGAATTCGGTAGTCTCTCCTGCCCTCGCCTGCGGGCGCAGTTTTCTAGCTGTGATGACCTTATTCTCGACATCTTTCATAAGATGGACCGTCTGCTGCGCCAAGAGGGCTTATTCTATCACCGTTAATCGGTCTGCCGTATATCCTCCTTGGGGATGTCTTCGCACTGGTCACGAAGCATCTCCCTTTTTTTGATCTCCATCTTCTGTCGGGCTTGCACCGCAAAACAGCGCTCTTTCCAGCTTTCCGCCTCTTCCCGAAGCTGTTCATTTACTTCCTCCAAATCCTGATACTGCTGTAAAAGGCGCTGCTGCTCTTCCTCCATAGCCTGAAGCTGAATCCGATACTCCTGATGCGATCTGTGGGAGGACCTCGCCTGCTCCTGGCCTTCCAGCAATAGACGGATCTCTTCCCTGGGCTGTTCCAGAAATACGCCGCAGGTATCGATTTCATGGAGAATGGCTAAAAGAGGATGCGGGCTGACGACGCCATAAAAGCGCTGGCCCTGTAGTCGCTCCTCTTCTCTGTGTACATAATAGATTGGCTGCGCACTCTGCGGGATTGTGCAAAGGCAGGATGCGGAAAAGTGAAGTCCTTCGTCGGACGACATAACCATCCGGATTCCCGTGGAGTCCTTCCAATGAATCCATAGCCGCCCATTCAAAAGGAACATAGCCGGTTCCAGCTTCATCCCGGCCGACGCGATAACTCGCCCTCCGTGGGATTGCGCGGGGGACGGATCTTCATCTTCTCGTCTCTGGGCGTACTGCAATCGGTGCTGGCCATACTGATTGAGCACATATCCGACGTGGACGGTCCCGTGATCGGAGATGCAAAAGGTGATGGATTCCGGTTCCGTTGGCGTGTGCAACAGGCATCTTGTCCTCAGCCAGCGGTTTTCCCGTATGGCAAAGGTGTGCATAAAAATGGAGTAGCGGCGCTCCACCTGTCCTGCGGTTATGGCATAGACACCGCCGCCTTGCATCCCTACGTCAAAGACACTCGTATCGCTCGGCAGCCGCGCAATGACTTGAGGCTCGCTCTCACTGTCAGCGCCATGGATTTGCTGGAATACCATGTGGTAGCTGTCCTCATCTGCGTTATACGCGCGATAAAATAGATATACCTCTTTTTGGGCAACCATCCGCAAGCCTGTGATCCGATATTGATTCTCACTGTCCTCCAGTATGACGTCTGTCTGAAAGCCTGTCTCCGTTTCTTTCATATGCAGGATCTGATTTCGCCGGTTCTTCAGGCAGATGTG
>CAUFVC010000350.1:0-2856 GCA_959029275.1 uncultured Eubacteriales bacterium
GTTGTCCATATCCCGCGCGCCTACCTTCAAGATATCCACACACTGACTCATCCTCTCCAGATGGCGGATATCCACAATCTCCGACACGATCTTGACAGAATACTCCCTCCGAACAGCTTCCAGAATCGAAAGTCCCTCCATCCCCAACCCCTGAAAATCATCGGGTGAGGTTCTGGGCTTGAAGGCGCCTGCCCGAATATACCGTATGTTCATGGATAACAAAAAAGGGACGATAGTCCTCATCTGCTCCATGCTCTCTACCGCGCACGGTCCTGCAATGATGGCCGGACATTTCACACTCATTTCCTCATTTCCTCTTATAGAAAACTGGCATCGCAATCTTAAACCCTAGGGATAGAAGACCAATGCCAGCTCTCCGAAGCTTCACGATTTTCTTAGTACATCATCCCCGGATTTTGAGGGGCTTGTGCTGAGCACTGCGGCGTCTCTTCTTTATGATCCGCAACCAATGCCTCCGTTGTCAAAATCATCTCCGCTACAGATGCTGCGTTTTGCAGGGCCGATCGAGTCACTTTGGCTGGATCCACAATTCCCATCTCCACCATATCGCCATATTTTTCCCCATAGGCATCGTATCCGTAGTTTTTCCTCTCCGTTCTCCGGATCTTATTGACGATGACGGAGCTCTCCTTTCCAGCGTTCTCAATAATCTGCCGAACCGGCTCTTCCAGAGCCTTCACGATGATGGATACTCCGATCTTTTCATCGCCGCTATATTTTCCCAGTGTCTTTTCCACCTTTTTGGAGGCCGTCATCAGCGCGATTCCGCCGCCGGCTACGATCCCTTCCTCGACAGCCGCTTTCGTTGCCGCCAGCGCATCCTCGATACGCATCTTTTTCTCCTTCATCTCCACCTCTGTGGCCGCGCCCACCTTGATGACAGCAACGCCGCCGGACAGCTTAGCCAGCCGCTCCTGAAGCTTCTCGCGGTCGAAATCTGAGGTGGAATTTTCAATCTCCGTGCGAATCTGGTGGATACGGGCGTCAATGTTAGCCTTTACGCCACCGCCGCCAACGATGATGGTATTCTCCTTCTGTACCCGAACTCGAGAGGCACGGCCAAGCTGATCCATGCTGACAGATTTCAGCTCATACCCGATCTCCTCCGAAATAACCTCGCCTCCCGTCAGGATGGCAATATCGGACAACATTTCCTTGCGCCTATCGCCAAATCCCGGCGCTTTCACCGCAATACAGGTGAAGGTCCCGCGCATGTTGTTGATGGCCAGCGTCGCCAGCGCTTCTCCCTCCACATCCTCCGCGATGATAATCAGCTTCTTGCCCGCCTGCGCGACTTCCTCCAGCAGCGGCAGGATCTCCTGGATGTTGGCAATTTTCTTATCTGTGATCAATATGTAAGCATCCTCCACGATCGCTTCCATTTTATCGTGATCTGTTACCATATACGGGGAAATATAACCGCGGTCGAATTGCATCCCTTCTACAACATCGCACAGAGTTTCCGCTGTCTTGGATTCCTCCACTGTGATGACGCCATCGGTTGTGACCTTTTCCATCGCGCCGGAGATGAGACGCCCCACTTCATAGTCGCCTGCGGAGATCTCGGCAACCCGGGTAATATCGGAGGTGGACGTGACTTTGCGGGACTCATCCGCGATGCTCTGAACCGCTGTCTTCACAGCATGCTCGATCCCGCGCTTAAGCAAAATGGGATTGGCTCCAGCGCTGATATTTTTCATACCGGCATGTACGATGGCCTGCGCCAACAATGTAGCCGTGGTCGTCCCATCGCCTGCCACATCGTTGGTCTTGGTGGCAACCTCCTTGACAAGCTGCACGCCCATATTTTCAAATTCGTCCTCGATCTCAATCTCCTTTGCGATAGTCACCCCATCATTGGTAATCAGCGGTGTCCCGTACTGCTTGTCCAGCACTACATTGCGCCCCTTGGGTCCCAGGGTGATCTTGACTGTATCCGCCAGTTGATCCAGTCCATGGGTCAACGCCTTTCTCGCTTCTTCACCAAACAAAATTTTCTTTGCCATTATTCTATTCTCCTCCATTATTTCTCAAATACTGCTAGAATGTCATGATATGATACCATCCGGTATGTTTCGCCATCAACCTTCACTTCTGTGCCGCAATGGGGCGTTAGCATCACCGTTTCACCGCGCAACAGAATCTCCTGATCTTCACCAAAGATTTCCGGCGTTTCAATGACTTCCGCGAAATTGGATTCCCCTCTCGCAGTACCTGTTAAAATAATTCCATTTGGACTTGTCTCTTCATTTTCAATCATCTTGACCAAAATATTGTCTTTCAATGGTTTTACTTTCATTGTATTTCCTCCTGTCGGATTTACTTGGTTTTTTGTAATTCGTACATAAGTTTAAGAACATTTGATAGCGTCCTCTGCTGCGTGTCGTCAAAGAGCTTAACAACGTCCAGGATATCCTCCCCATAGACTCTTTGCTTCCCTCCTGATAATATGTAATCACATGAGACGGACAGTGCTGACGCGATGCGGGATAACGTGTCCGCCGAAAACCCTTTGGCTCCCACCTCAATCTCGTATAAAAACTTAGGAGAGATTTCTGCAAGTTCTGCAAGCTTTTCTCTTGTGTACCGGTTCACCTCCCGAAGATTCCGTATTCTTTGCCCTGCTTTTGCATAAAAATCATTCATTTTCCTCATCTCCTTGTTATTTATTGTATATCACTAGATTATTTTACAAAACCTATTATTGTATCATTTATTATAACTTCTAGGTATAATTTTTTATTTTAAATTTTAATAACAAATATATATATTAGCGTATATTAAATACTTTCCTTTTATACCCAATTGACAAAATATGCAGCTTATGGTAGAATG
>CAUFVC010000351.1:0-2842 GCA_959029275.1 uncultured Eubacteriales bacterium
GTCTTGCTCATGGTACACCCGGGCGATGCTTCCGTCTGTCCGTAGGTGATGCAGATTTCGGTCATATTCATCTTATCGATGACCTCCTGCATAACCTTGATCGGACACGGGCTTCCCGCCATAATTCCCGTCCTCATATGGCTGAAGTCCGTCTTGGAGAAATCTTCGTGGCTCAGCATGGCGATGAACATCGTCGGCACCCCGTGGAAGGCTGTGATCTTCTCCTGATTGATGCAGGCAAGCCCTTTTTTCGGTGAAAATGCCGGGATGGGGGACATGGTGACCCCGTGCGTCATGGAAGCCGTCATAGCCAGAACCATCCCAAAGCAGTGGAACATGGGCACCTGTATCATCATCCTGTCTGCCGTGGAGAGGTCCATACAGTCCCCGATCGCCTTTCCATTATTGACCACATTGTAGTGCGTCAACATGACCCCTTTCGGGAATCCTGTTGTCCCGGACGTATACTGCATGTTGCAGACATCATGCTTATCGATCATACTCGCGCGGCGGTAAACCTCCTCCACGGGAACTTTCTTCGCCAGCTCTAGGCTCTCTTCCCAGGTATAGCACCCCTTTTGGACGGATTCGACGGTGACAATGTTGCGCAGGAAGGGCAGACGCTTGCTATACAGCGGCCGTCCCTTTGGCGTCGTCTCTAACTCCGGACACAGTTCCTTCATGATTTCCACATAGTTGGAATCCTTGTACCCGTCCACCATGACCAGCGTGTGGGTGTCCGACTGCCGGAGCAGATACTCCGCCTCATGGATCTTATATGCCGTATTGACCGTCACCAGTACGGCCCCGATCTTCGTCGTCGCCCAGAAGGTGATATACCATTGGGGCACATTGGTCGCCCAGATCGCCACGTGATCTCCCGTTCTGACCCCCATGGCGATCAGCGACCTGGCAAAGGTGTCCACGTCGTCGCGGAACTGCGCGTACGTCCTTGTATAGTCCAGCGTCGTGTAGCGAAACGCATACTGGTCAGGAAATTCCTCCACCATCCGGTCCAACACCTGGGGAAATGTGAGATCGATGAGCTGCTCTTTGGGCCAGACATAGTGTCCCGTCTTTGCGTGATTCTCATACAGGCGGCGGGGCTCAGACCTGACGCCTGTGTATTGGCGCATAAAATTGGCATATTGGGGAAAGACGATTCCCGGGCTTTCCAGATTCGGCGCATACCTCTTCAGCCATTCAAGCGAAACATAGCCCTCATAGTTGATAGACTGCAGCGCCCGCATAAAATCATTGATGGGCAGATCCCCTTCCCCCATGATCATATAGCGGATTTGGCCGTCTACCTCCAGAGAATCTTTGCAATGCACATATTTAATGTAGGCGCCCAGATTCTGCACCGTATGCTCAGGCGATTCGCCGCCGTAACGGTATGTATGGTGCATATCCCACAGGGCGGCCACCGCGTCGCTGGGAATCTGATTCAAGAGCTCGCTGAGCCTTCTGGTATCGGAATACACGCCGTTGGTCTCCACCAACAAGGTGACGCCCTTCTCCTCCGCAAAGGGGATCAGCGCGCGCAGCGCACTCAACACAACCTCGTCGTCCACATCCCCCTCGGGAGCCGCGTGAAGATCTCCCAGTATACGGATATACGGAGTATTAAGCTTTGACGCCAACTCGATGTATTCCAATAATTCCTGCAAGGTATTCTGAGCATTCTCTCTATACTTAATGCAGCACCCGGAGGATAGACATGGAATCTCCAAATGCATCCGATTCAGGTATTCCACCGTCTTCGGCAGCGCATCCTCTTGAAATGGTTTTGCATGTATGGAAAAAATTTGATCTCCCAGTCCCCGCAATTCGATCCCGTCAAACCCGAAATCCTTTGCAAGGGAATAGATGTCCGACCAATCGAAATCAGGACACCCCAGAGTGGAAAACGCAAGTTTCATATTTTTCATTCCTCCATCGAGTGTTTTCATCTATTGTACCACAATTGCTCCGGTATTGCCACTAAAAAATGTTTACACGATCTCGTCGACACAGATGGTGTGATCTCCCGCTTCCAACCGCTGGCGATTGGTCCCATAGGAAAATTCCGCCTGCACATTGGGTGCGATATGGATCTGAAACCGCGCTTTTCCATCCTTTCGCTGAATTTCCACCCGAATCTCCCCTCTGGGCGTCATAATACTGCCCTTGATGTCGGTCAATTCCGGTATGGGATACGGCGCAATCTCAATGCTCTGATATCCAGCTGATTCAGGCCGCTGCCGAATTCCCAGCAAGTACTGGAACAGATACCGGGTGACAGCGCCAAACATGGGATGGCTGTGAGAGCGCTCCCCAGTCCAGTATTCCCACAGGGTTGTCGCCCCCTGGCGCTTCCAATTGGCAAAGGAATACAGCCCCTCCGATGTCAGCAGATCGTAGGCCAGCTGGCCATACCCCCTCTCAAAGAGGACACGGGTGACCACATCTGTGCCAAAAATTCCTGTGTCATACATTCCATAGGATTCGTACCGGGACACCATATTGCGCAGTGTGCGCTCATCCCCAAGCCCCAGATCCGCCATAAAGGCGTTGGCTCCCTGTATATTGCCGGCAAAATCCCCTGTCTCTGGGTCATAATAGCGTTTCACCAGCGCAATGGATTTTTGCTGGGCCCGCAGTGCAAGATCTACGATGTCATCCGCCATCCCCAGGATGGCGGCAATCTCCATCACCCTGTGGAGCGACTTCACATAATAGTATGTATTGACGAGAGGCTCCGGAATTCGGATGGGTTCAGGCGTACACCAGTCGCCAAGGCACCAGAGTCCCGGCTGATCGCTTGCGACCAGGTCCCCCTCGCTGTGTACATCCAGATAGT
>CAUFVC010000352.1:0-2833 GCA_959029275.1 uncultured Eubacteriales bacterium
AATAAAGAGCTGACAAAGAGAATCAAAGGGCTTCTCCTGACCACCTCCTATCCCATCAAGCAGATTGCCTCCATGAGCGGCTTTGACGATTATAAAGAATTTTTAAAATTTTTTCGCTATCACGAGGGCCTGTCGCCCTCCAGCTTTCGAAAGCTTTATTTTAACACGCATCTGAATAAGCGGTGATGCATATTTTTCATTCTCCACAGCCAAAATAAAACAGTCCGCAGAAGGCGAACTGTTGAGAACAAGGAGGAAATTGTGATGCAGACTACCCAAAAACTTGAATTGACCACCTACGACCGCATATTGATGACCTGGGAGGATTCCAAAGAGCTTGTCCGCGACTTTGAGAGCTATTCCAAAATCGTCGATGAACCAGAGGTGGCGGAAATCTTTGCAAAATTTGCCGAGGATGAAGGACATCACGCAGCCAAGCTCCTAGAGCTGGCACACAAATACGCACCGGAACAGGACTCGTAAAAAGTTGGCGTTCCGCTTCAAAGAAAATGGTGTAGTCATTGGAGACTATACCATTTTCTAGTTTGTGGATAACGGCTTCTCAAAATGTCCGTAATCTTGAGACTCCTGTCCCTCGCCGCCCCATATCCAGCCCCGGCTTGTAAATGCAGTATAGCATACATCGCCCTTCTGGATCATTCCCTTCACCTGCTGTCCCCGATCCCCGTAGTCCTCGGCCTCCTCCGGCGATACGATCCCCTCCGATACATAAGGGTTCTGGAACGGATTGATATCAATGGCGCGGCCATAGGAATGGAGCTGCACCTCCTCAAGAACGACCAGAGGCCGATAGTAGAAAGCCATGGTATTGTTATTCAGCACACTCGTCTCCTCATCTCCCTGGTACGCATCGATCCGTTTCACCCTCTCAATGGGATACTGGGCATCATCCAGCTCCCGAAAAATATCCAGAACCTCCTGGGCCAGATCATGATGCACCACAATCTCCCCCATATGCTCTTCCCCGTCAAAACCGAAGTATGGAACTTTGACAAGGGCAAGCTCCGACAGGGCGACGGGAGCCTTGCTGCTCCACGAAAATTCTTGGATATCGGCCAAAACAGAATTGGAAATAGGGTACTCGACTTTTCCTTTCTTCCCATCCTGTGTGGCGCTCAAATCTTCCGGCGTGACCCGGTTTGCCTGTAAATCATAGGATAAAATATTGTCAACGGCCTCCCCCAAGAGATCCGGCGTAAAATACGCCTTAACCAGAGCCACAATCACAAAGAGAATCAAGATTGTAAATATGAACTTCCACATTCTTCTCATGGTAACCTCCATCCGCCATCGCCTGGCATATTCCGCATTTGTTCCGTCTACTGCGCCTCGACCTCTCGAATGTGTGCCAACTGATGCAGCGCTCTCGTACACATTATATACGTCAACAGTGCATTCTCCGGCGCTCCTTTCAACTCCACCGCAACGGCGCCATCAAACTCTAGCCCCTTTGCAAAGTAAACCGGCAGGACAACGACCCCCTCGCACATGGCGTCTTCCTCCTGTCGAATAATGGAGACTTCCACCTGTCCTCTCAGTATGCCTTCAATCCGCTCCGCTTCCTCCAACGTCCGGCACAGGATCGCACGCCGCTCGCAGCCGCTCTGCTCCATATCCCGGAGGGCTTCCGAGATCTTCTCGACAAGGGAATCCTCACGGGACACCTCCCAAAAATCCACAGGTTTACCGCTCCGGTCGATGGCCTGAATCTGATCCTGATCCTGAATGCCCAGGATCCCTCTGGCGTAGTCCATGATCTCCTTCGTACTCCGATAGCTTCGATGCAATTCGTAATACCGCGCCTGCTTCTGCTCAGCGCTGGAGAGCACTTTCCCCCACACATCCATCATGCTGTGATGGGTAGCGCCTTTGATCTTCTGCCGCACATCTCCCACCACCGTAAAGGTATCCATGCCCGTGAGCTGCTTAACGGCCAAAAAGCCTAGCGCGCTCATATCCTGCGCCTCATCGATGACGAGATGGCGAATGGGATAGGCGCCCTTTCCTTCCAGCTTGCACATCAGATACAACAAAGCGCAGAGATCATCTTCCGTCCACTGGTCTTCCGGCCCTTTTCCCACCATCTCGCCATACCACTCTTCCAAATCCGGAACCGTATACAGATCCCGCAGCCAGACGAAGAAGCGATACACCTCTTTCAAATATTTGCGCAGCACATCCAGCCGTTCAAATTCCAGATCATTGGCCCGATAGAAATCTGCCTCTTTTTTCGCCTTGGCAATTTGAAAGCGATACGCCTTATCCAGGGAGCGGACAGTTTTATTGCGGAGCTCTATGACCCGATGCCGGATCAGGCGCTTAATCTTCTCACAGCGCCGGAGATAGGGCAGTTTTGCATACTGTTTTGTGAAGAGTTGGTTGCGCTCCTCCGCGCTCATGAGCTCATGCTCCTGGAAACAGATGGGCTCCACAGCGAGCTGTCGCGATTCCAGCTGCTTATACCATGTATCCAATTCCTTTTTAAAGGCAAGGGATGACTTGCGATCGATCTCCTGCAAAAACGCTTCGTCCCGCTGGCTCAAAATCCGCTCATAGTAATCTCTCGTCTTGAGAATCGGACGCTTCGGCCGGATCAGCTCCCTAGCAAGCCCCTTGATCGTCATCTGGAACGTGCCTTCCTTCTCCCCAAGATCCGGGAGAACATCCGAGATATATTCCATAAAAATCTGATTGGGACCAATGATGAGAACATTGTCCTGCAATTTGGAGCGGTAATTGTAGAGCAGGTACGCAATTCGGTGTAAAACAATAGTGGTCTTGCCGCTGCCCGCCACTCCATTGAGGATGATGT
>CAUFVC010000353.1:0-2821 GCA_959029275.1 uncultured Eubacteriales bacterium
CGGCCGGAAACCAATTCCTGTGTTTCATTTAAATTGCTTGTTTTCCCGGAAGATTCCCCGCCACTCTCCGATGAGGTCTCCGATTCTTGACTGGATTCCTGTTTTGATTCCTGACTACTGTTTGACTGGGTATTGCCATTTCCGCATCCCGTAAAGACGGTTACCAGCATACACATTGTAACCAACAGGCTCCATACCCGAATTGATACTTTTTTCATGATACATATTCCTCCAAGTTGTATAGTATTCGCGCCGGTGGCATAATGCTGCACACCCGGCATTGTTATATTATGGCGATTTCATCTGCCTTCAGCATACGCTCTCCAGGCTATCCCCCCTCTATTATGAATAAAACAGTTATGAAAACAGCGGGACATCCTGCTAGATCATGCAATTGCATAAAAATAGGCGGGATATCCAGACAAAGTAGAATATCCCGCCTATCTCACCCAAACAGAGATAAATCGTAATATTCCCACCAACACACGATTCCATCCTTTATGGCAGGTCTCCTGACTTAAAGCTTCAAACCTAGTCTGCCAATCTTCCCAAAGGCTCTTTCCTTCAGTGATATAATCAGGCATTTCGTAGCTTTTACAGTAGGGTGCGCTGTCCCGGACTCTCACCGGATTCCCTTTTAATGCGTTCACTGCGCTGACACTACAGTGAGTGCAACCATAAATGTTTTATTCAGTTTTCTTTATTATAAGAACTGCCCCCACCTTTGTCAACCTATTTCGCGTGGAAACGATAGATATTCCTAAAATTGCTAAAAAAGTCATAGTTCTCAATTGAAGCCCCTTGGCGTTCGCCGTCATATGGGTCCACAACATACCATCAGCGTCAAGGACTGTTTCCATCCCTCTCCTCCATGTGAGATTTGGCAGAATACTAATATTGTTAACGGCCGCCAAATGATAGAGCATTCTGCCATTTTTATGACAAATCCAACCTGCCTCCAACAGTCAAATTTGACTCCAATAGCAGTTGTTTTGCCTCTTTTTGGCGAATTGCATTCGACCTTGTAACCAGTTGGACTGTAACAGATTTATAGATTCTTGCCAAATGATATACGCGGACATTAAACTGGGTGACATGTCAAGCTCGACTGCGATAAACTTTGTGCGAGCCATGCATATATGCGGTTAAACCGCACAGGGAATTAAAACACTGTTTGACTGCAAGATTTTGCGCTGTGCAAAACACAACAAAAGCCGCCTATCAAGCTGTCTTCAGCTATCTAAGCGGCTTTTGTCACAATCGCGCCAAGAGTGGAGATAAGGGGATTCGAACCCGTTATTAACCACACTATATCCCTTTATTTATCACATTTTTTGATTATCATGGCATATTTTGTGTCATATAGCTATTAATTTTATCCGCGATCTCCTGCTGTTTTTTATCGATGGTGTGCTGATATACATTCTTGAGCATGTGATTTGTTCGGTGCCCCATTCGCTCCATGGCATATTTGTCTGGGACGTTTAGGGCCAGCATGACAGATGCGTTATAATGGCGCAGGTCATAATATCGAATATGGGGAATGTCAAGTTTCTTAATCAATCGTTCAAAGCGATTTGATATAGCATCGGGATTCAGCGCGATCAGTGGCTTCCCAGCTTTTTGACGGGACTCGACTACTTCCAGTATGTTGGCTGGCAAGGGCAATATCCGATTTCCGCTATTTGTTTTGGGTGGCTTGACGATCCACTGCTTGCTTTCGGTCAACGCCATAGCCTTGCTAATGCGCACCGTTCCAGCCCTAAAATCTATATCATCATATGTCAACGCTGCTATTTCTCCGCGTCTCAGTCCTAACAAGGCGGCAAACATCACGGGCAATTCCATTTCTGTGCCTTTTATCGCAGATATAAGTGCCGCCACATCCTCATCGCTTGGTATTGTGATCTGCGGGTCTTTCTTTTGGGGATACCTGAGATCAAGCCGCAAGGACGGGGAATATATCCGTAGCACCGTGGATAACAGTCCGTATGCGTTGGCTATGCTTTTTGGAGATAGATACTGGGTTTCTTCATTGAGACTCGCCTGAATGATGTCATTAGACAATACCTTTAGATTCAGATTGATAATGGGCTTCAAATTGTTACGGCGAATCTTTCTGTACCCAACCTTTGTGGAGTCAGAGAGCAATGGATTTTCATCTATGTACCGGTCTATTGCTTCGCCAACAGTTAAGTTCTTCGGCTTCTCCTTTTCCTTTCTGGTCAACGCATATTCGGCTGCCATATATTCCGCTTCTTTTTTTGTATCTGCCGTAAAGGATTTGTACTTTGGTTTTCCCGTCTCAAGATTCTTCCCATCTGGCACGCGCACCCGCCAGGACCCGGAAGGCAGCTTTTTTGCTTTTGCCATATAGTATCCTCCAAGCTGATTCAAATTCGCCCCTGCTCCCGCAGGGGCGTTTGCTATTTTCATTATATATGGACGAACTGTGCGTGTCAACAGCGGGTTCAAGTTGTGGCGTTGAGCTATGAACCTTGTTCCGTCTGCAATCCGCCCAGATAAAAATATACGCGGTCGTCCTCCTTGCGGAGGGCGTGGATAGAAACTTGGGTGTTAGTTTTCATTTTGATTTCCTCCCTTGATTTTTTTGCCTTGCTGTGGTATTCTAGGAGGGCAGAGGGGCCCCAAGGCTCTGTTGGTGGGAAGCGGTTGCTTTGCAGGCTGGCCGCTTCTTTTAACTTCTTTTAATTTGCTTTAGCAGCGCGGATAATATCGGCCGCCTCTTGAACCGTCATGGCCTTACTCTCAATGAGCTTGGCCAGGGTTTCCAGAAATGCGTTGAACTCTGCGTTTGTCA
>CAUFVC010000354.1:0-2802 GCA_959029275.1 uncultured Eubacteriales bacterium
CACCCTTGGACAGCTCTGCGATATCGCGCGCCTGGATATATTTTCCGTCCTCCTGCTCCGTGCTGAGGATGTCTTCGGCGGAGGAATCGGCCATGAGGACGTTCACAGTGGGATGGGATTCCGGATAGCGGATAAAAAAATCCATTACGTTGCTAAGCCCTTCTTCGGCACAGCCGCGTCCCAGAACCAAAACCAGGCTATGGCTATAAAGCGGTTTCTTCCCGTTGGCGAGCGTGATGGCATTCAGGGCGTCCATGGCGGAATCCCCTTCGCCGTTCATGAGGGACACGGTATTTTCCTCCTGATCGCTCACCTTTGTGACCTGAACGGTTGCCCGGTAGACGCCATCCTCGTAGTCTATGCCAATCCCCTGAATCAATAGCCGTTGGCTCAACTGCACCTGATAGCTGCATCCTTGCAGGGAAAGGCAGGAAATGAGTGCAAATGCCACGGCAAGGCCTTGAATCACAACCTTTCTCACGCCGATCCCTCCCCTTTTTGTGCTTTCTCAGGGACGCGCTTTTTCTTGCGAATCAGATCTACAATCAGCAGGACGAGCGGAATCCCCACAGCCGCCGTGATGGTGATTGTAAACAGGAGAGGAACGCCATAGAAGACCTTTTGCAGGGGCAAGGAATACGTCACCGCTACGGCTAGGGCCGCCACCAACAAGGAGGCCACGGGCAAAGCAATACGGCTTGTCTTTTTGTTGGCGACTTTGCGCAGGCAGGTCATAAATAGATAGGTGTCGGTGGACATTTGGATAAAGAGCCCGGCGACCCAGATCGTAATAAAGACCACGTCGAGGCGTTCCAAAACGCCCGCATCCGCTAGCGAAGCAGCTGTATAGACAGGAAACAGTTGATTTTTCAGATAACTGCCGCCCACACCCACCATACCTAACAATAGGAAGATCATCAGGCAGTAAATGCCGGTATTCCAGATGCAAAATTTGAGCTTCTTTTTTCCGCTGACCCGGGGGAGAAGCAGCGCCATAGTGGAAAATCCAGTGCTTCGTGCCAAGAAAAGGGCCGTGCCGGTGAAAAGCTGTTTGGGGCCATTGTAAAGAAATGGATCATAGTTGATCCACTGGATTTTTGGCAGAAGCGCCACGCCAATCCATACCATGCCGATGAGAATGATCGCCAGGGCAAATCCAGCGGTGCGGGCAATGGCCTCGATCCCCAGATAGGCGGCATAACAGACCACGGCGACAAAAGCCAATGCGACCAACCAGACGGGCATCAGTGGCTCCATGATGTTATTGAGGAAAATTTGGAAAAAGGAGAGGTAGTAGCTGTCAATCGCCATAAAATACAGTCCATAAAATACGGCGAGCAGGATGGCGCCGGGCTTTCCGACAAGACGCTCCCCGGTCTCTAGCACGTTTTCCTGTGGATTGCGGCGATGCAAAAAATAGAGCGGCAGAATTAAGACAAAATTTAAGACCAATGCCAACAGTGCAGAGAGAATATTGTCCACCATATTTTCCCCGCCGCCCAACAGGGTGTTATGCGTGAGCATAATCACGCTTCGATTGACAAATAGAATGGAAAAGAGCTGCCCTGCGCTGATACGATATTGCTTTTGCATCATACTTGCTTCCCTTTTTGATCTGGATTTTTGATTTCGGAGCCGGGCATATTTTGCACCATTTCAATATTCTTGGAGAGGATCTTCCAGCTTGCGCGCACGAGAACGTCGCGCATACTGTGAAGCTTAAACGGAGAGAGGGGAGCGCTGAAGGGGATCTGATAGACCATCTCGGCGCAGATATTGACCAGCATCACCATTAGACAGAGCGCCAGACCCCAGAATCCCAGTGTGCCGCCAACCACAATAAAGATAAAGCGCATGATGGTGACTGGACCATATAGGGTGGGCGTTACATAGGAGGCGGTTGCGGTTAAGGCAATCACCATAAGCGTAGGCGCGCCGACTAACCCCGAGGATACGGCTGTTTCGCCGATTACCAGAGCGCCCACAATGCTGACAGCATTGCTCAGAGGCTGCGGGACGCGGAGTCCCGCCTCACGCATGATCTCATAGAGAAAATGGATCACAATGGCCTCCAGCATAACGGGAAACGGCGTTGTTGCCTCCGCTTGCGCAATTTTGAGCATCAGTTCCTCCGGGAGCAATTCCGGGTGGAAGGTCGTTGCGGAGACATAGAAGCCCGGCAGGAATACCGCTAGGAAGAAAGCGAAGAATTTGAGCCAGCGGGTAAAGGTGGCATAAAATGGCCGGAATGCATAATCGTCAAAACTCTGAAAATTCTCGATAAAAAGGTGAGGAACAATCAAAACATTCGGAGTGCCGTCGATGATGATCGCAACACGGCCTTCGTTGATTTTTCCACACACAGTGTCCGGGCGTTCCGAGAGGCCGACCCCGCTAAATATGAAATGGCTATGTTTCCGGACAATCTGCGGGGAGACATAACCAGCGGCCAAAACGGTGTTGAGCTGTAGATCCTTAATCCTCTTTTTTACCCGTGAAAGGACTTCTGGGGAAACGGTATCCCGCAGATAGCAGACGCAAATATTTGTTTTGCTCTCCTTTCCCACGGTGAAGATTTCAAATTTGAGCTTTGGGGTGTGCATCCTCCTGCGGATCATGGACATATTGATTAAGAACGGTTCGACAAAGCCTTCCCGGGACCCACGCTGCGTCATCTCATTTTGGGGCTCGGAAATGCCGCGGAACGAGAACCCCTGCACGCTGAAGGCCATCATGCGGATGCAGCCGTCGATGGCGATGAGAGCAAACCCATTCATCAATTTTTGTATCGCCGCGTCGTAT
>CAUFVC010000355.1:0-2801 GCA_959029275.1 uncultured Eubacteriales bacterium
GTACAGTGTCGGTGCCATGTGGAGCGGTGCATGGAAGACCACACCCTCTCACTTCTGCGTATCGAGCTAATCACCGGAAAAGGCCATCAGATTCGGGCGCAATTGGCGCACATGGGATATCCAATTCTCGGAGATCCCAAGTATGGGTCTCCCATACCGGCCAGATTTCGCCCGGATTCCGCGCGGTCAGCCCAGATGCTCCACGCGCATCAGCTGCACTTTACCGAGTGTCCACCGCTGTTATCCGCCCTGGAGGGCGCTGTGGTGACGGCGCCACCGCCACAGGCCATGGATACAATGTTAGCCGCATTTCATTGACTCAGAAAAGAGGTGGAGAAAATGTTTGAAGATATCCAGTACAGAGAGATTTTTCAATTTTTTCAGGAGATTTCCCAAATCCCACACGGCTCCGGCAATGAGGAAGAACTGAGTAATCACGTAAAGGCTTTTGCGGAAGGGCTATCCCTGGAAGTATATCAGGATGAAGCCTACAACATATTGATCCGAAAACCTGGCTCTCCCGGAAGGGAGGATGAGCCCCCGCTTCTGCTACAGGGGCATCTGGACATGGTCTGTGAGAAAGACCATGAGAGTTCGCATAATTTTGAAACCGATCCTCTAACCTTGAAGCTGGACGGCGATTGGCTTTCTGCTGACAGGACGACGCTGGGAGGGGACGATGGCATCGCGGTGGCTTACGCCATGGCCTTAATGAGCGATACAACCCATTCGTTTCCGCCGCTGGAGATTCTTCTCACCACGGGGGAGGAGACGGGCCTTCTCGGAGCCAACTACTTTGATACGGCGAAGATCCGCTCCAAACGAATGATCAACCTGGATTCAGAAAAAGAGGGGACGGTGTTGATCAGCAGCGCAGGGGGAGCCAAGCTTCAGTTTCACACCCGCCTCACCCGCTCTGCGCAGCCGGACGGCTACATTCCCGTCACGGTGAGAATCTATGGGCTGAAGGGCGGACATTCCGGCGAGGATATCAACAAGAAGCGGGGAAATGCAAACAAATTGATGAGCCGGTATCTGTTTGGATGGTACAACCACTGCCCCAATACCCGACTGGTCTCCATCGATGGCGGCGTAAAGGACAATGCGATCCCCAGGGAATGTACCGCCAAGCTATGGGTGCCGGGGGAGCTGTCGGAGGAAGTGGAGCGCGGCTGCTGGTGGTTTGGAGAGGACTTAGCTAAGGAATTTGGCGGCACGGATTCCCAGGCGCAGATCGCGCTGGAGTGGGCGGATGTTGCAAAAGATCCGCAGGGCTGGGCGCTGGAGCCGTGCAGCAACGAGGATACGGGGCGAATTTTGAGCTTTTTGAATCTGGCGCCCAACGGAGTTCAGAATATGAGCCATGTCATTGAAGGTTTGGTGGAGACTTCCTGCAATTTGGGCATCCTTCGAACCGACAGCGATATCTGGACCGGGGTGGTGTCGCTCCGGAGCTCCCGGCAAGATCAATTGCTGGCCATGAAGGAAAAATTCTATATTCTCTCGGGCATGAATCAGATTGAAATGCAGGTCTTTAGCGAATATCCCGGATGGGAATACCGGGAGGAGTCGGCGCTTCGCCAGCGCTACTGCGCGGTCTATCAGCGCTTGTTTGGAAAAGAAGCGGGGATCGAAGCGATCCACGCCGGCCTGGAATGCGGAATTTTTGCGAGGGCGATCCCCGATCTGGATATCATCTCCATCGGACCGGATATAGTGGATATCCATTCTCCCGGCGAGCGAATGAGCGTCTCATCCGTTCAGCGGACATGGGAGCTTTTGTTGGCAATGCTGGAAGAGGAAGAGAGCGCCGCCGGCGAGCGCGCTTAGAAGAGAGAAAGGTCCGGTATCCCATGGGCAGACATTGGGATATCGGACCTTTTCCGGCGGAAGAGGTTTACTGGAGCGTAACTTTGTGATACATCTTTTTTCCTTTTTGGAGCAGGAGGGAGCGATCCTGGTCAAATAGGGACAGCGTGACCGGCATGTCGATGGACTCAATTTTCTGTCCCGCCGCCTTGACACCGCCCTGTGTGATGAGGCGCCGTCCCTCGGATCGGGTGGCGGCCAAGCCGGTTTTAACCAGCAGCCCGATGATATCGAGATCCTTCAGCTCTGCCTCCGTCAGCGCAGTGGACGGCATCGCGCTGTCGTCAGCGCCGGTTCCCATAAACAGGCTCTTTGCCGCCGCCTGCGCCTTATCCGCTTCCTCTTTTCCGTGGACGATCTTGGTGATTTCATACGCCAGAACTTCTTTTGCGGTATTAATCTGGGAATCCTGTAGACTGCTAAGCCTGCGGACGTCCTCCATGGGAAGAAACGTCAGGAGCCCCAGACATTTTCCTACGTTCGCATCCTCCACGTTTCGCCAATACTGATAGAAATCGTAGGGAGATGTCTTGTCAGGATCGAGCCAGAGCGCGCCTTTTTCCGTTTTTCCCATTTTTTTGCCTTCGCTCGTGGTCAGCAGGGTGAAGGTCAGGCCGTATGCCGGTTTATTGACCTTGCGGCGGATCAGCTCAACACCGCCGATGATATTGGACCACTGGTCATTCCCGCCGAGTTGGAGGCAGCATCCATATTTTTCCTGCAATACGTAGAAATCGTAGGACTGCATCAACATATAGTTAAACTCGAGAAATGTCAATCCCTTCTCCATCCGCGCTTTGTAGCATTCCGCCGTCAGCATCCGGTTTACGGAGAAGTGAACGCCGACTTCCCGCAGGAAGGCGACGTAGTTTAAATCCAGCAGCCAATCCGCATTGTTCTCCAGAATCGCCTTCCCATCCGAAAAATCAATA
>CAUFVC010000356.1:0-2794 GCA_959029275.1 uncultured Eubacteriales bacterium
AGGTGGGCAGCCGGACGCCGCAGGGAGCCGCTTCGGCTATGTTCGGGATGATCATGGAAAAAATGTCGGCGGCTCTGGGGAGAAGCCGGACAGAGCACATGGACGACTTGGTGGGTTCCTTTATGATCTCGGCGGATGTGGCCCATGCGGTTCATCCCAATCACCCGGAGAAGCATGACCCTGTATGCCGCCCGGTCCTCAACGGAGGGCCGGTCCTCAAGGTGGCGGCGGGTCAGAGCTATATGACCCAGAGCAGCGACTGCGCAGTGTATCAGTCGATCTGTGAGGATTTGCACATCCCCGTGCAAAAATTTGTCAACCGTTCCGATATGCGGGGAGGATCCACCCTAGGGCCTGCCATGGCCGCCAATTTTCCGTGCCGCATTTTGGATATGGGGATCCCCCTGCTCGCCATGCATTCTGCGCGGGAGCTGATGGGCGTTCATGACTTCAAATTTACAAAAAGTTCATTTATAGGGTTTTACAACCTCTAGAAAGTGTGCTACAATAGAGGAAATGACGTCCTACAGAAAGGAAGAACGAAATGGATAATACGTTTATAGAACAGCTGGTGAGGCAGGAAAATAAATCGAAAAATATTCTCAAAAAGATTGGGCTCATCGTGTTGGCCATCGTGCTCAGCGTCGCAGGGCTTTTCATTCTCAAGACTTTCTTCCCCATCGTCTTTGTTGTCATTTGTTTTGGCACGTGGTTTTTGCTCCGCCGCATCGACAAAGAATATGAGTATATTTATACCGATGGCAATTTGGACATCGATTGTATCTATCACCGCAGTATGCGCAAGAGGATGGTATCCCTGGACTGCAAGTTGTTTCAAATCATTGCCCCGGCGGATGAGCCCCAGTATCAGGCGAAGTTCAATGCGAAATATGACAAGGTCTTGAACGCGGGCAGCGGCGCCGTCAATTCCAGGACCTTTATCGGGATCGCAAAGAAGGATGAGAAGACTTTGAAGCTGATCTTTGAGCCCGACGAGCGAATTTTAGAGAGCATGAAGAAGTATATTCCGCGAACGCTAGTCTGGAAAAAACCCATTTCCGATAGCCTGAAGGACGTTCGCTAGTCATGAACACGGCACAAACGCATCTGAATCCTTTCAGGTGCGTTTTTTACACCGGCTGTTTTAACCGTCTCCTGCCAAGTGGCAGGAGATTTTTTGCAGTATAATTATATCCCCATATTTACATAGACTTTACATAGACATGATACTCGTTTTACATTCCAGTGCTATGATGGTATCCGTAAAGAAAAACAATCCATCTATACTGGAGGAATTGACAATGAAAAAAATAATGGCGTGTGCTATGATCTTGACGCTATCCCTGTCCTTGATGGCATGTAGTGGAAACGGGGACAACAGCAGTCAGACGAATAACAGCAAGCAGGAAGAGAGCAGTAAGAAAGAGGACAGCAGCGCGACGGTAAAGATCAGCGGTACAGCAACGGGAAGCGGGTCCACCTCGGTGGAACCCATCATTCAGCAGCTTAAAGATGAATTTGAGGCGAAGAATCCGGGAACGACCATCGAGTATGAGGGAAACAGCTCTGGTTCCGGAATTACGGCGGCCAACGAGAATGTCAGCATGTTCGGGTGCGCCTCACGGGAATTAAAGGAGGAAGAAAAAGCATTCGGCATGACGGTGGAAGCCTTTGCCTATGACGGAATTGCCGCCATCGTTCACCCGGACAATGGGGTTTCCGACATCTCCATGGAAGATCTCAAGAAGATTTACACCGGCGAGGTCACCAATTGGAAGGATCTCGGCGGAAATGACGCCCCCATCGTCGTCGTATCCAGAGAGAATGGTTCCGGGACCAAATCCGCCTTTGAAGAGCTAGTGGGCTTTGAGGATTCCCTTGTCTCCGACGCCACCATTGCAGAGGGAAATGGCAATGTGCAGTCCACAGTGGCCAGCAATCCAAACGCCATCGGCTATGTATCTTTCACCTACATTGACAAGACGGTTAAAGCGCTGACAGTGGAAGGTGTGGAGGCAACGGACGCCAACGTGAAAAATAGCACATACAAGATTTCTCGTCCCTTCTTGATCTTCTGGCACGAGGAAAATATGAATGAGGTGGCCACAGCTTTCGTTGAGTTCATCATGAGTGCGGAGGGGCAGGCCATCGTTGCGGAAAAAGCAATCCCCGTAGCGGAGTAAGGGAAGGGGAGATGAGGAAGGGATGAGTCAGCAGCATCGAAATGAAAAGATTGCCAGAATCTTCTTCCTTGTTACAGGGTTAATCGCGGTTGCAAGCGTTCTGCTCATTACGTTCTTCGTATTTTTTCAGGGCTTGCAGCCCTTTTTCCCATTTAATAAGGAAGGTCAGTATAGCTTTTGGAAGTTCATCAGCGGCCTCCAGTGGAAACCCAATGACGAGGTGGCAAAAGCCTCCTATGGAATTCTATATATGATTGTGGGGTCTCTATTTTCCACGCTAGGCGCTGTGATTTTGGCAGTCCCCATTGGGGTTTTGACAGCCGTGTACATAGCGGAGTTAGCGCCCCGGTGTGTCGTCAAAATCTTACAGCCAGCCGTAGAGCTTTTGTCGGGGATCCCGTCTGTATTGTTTGGCGTGTTTGGTCTAGGATTTGTCGTTCCCATCATTATGAAGGCATCTCCTTATGCCAGGGGGCAATCTCTGCTGGCCGTGATCCTTGTCCTGGCGGTTATGATTCTGCCCATTATCGTGTCCCTGTCGGTAACAGCGCTGCAGGCAGTGCCTAACGCATACCGGGAAGGGTCCTACGCGCTGGGGGCCTCGAAGATCC
>CAUFVC010000357.1:0-2789 GCA_959029275.1 uncultured Eubacteriales bacterium
CAGCGGCGGTATGATTCCTTCCTACCTGTTGGTTAAGGATCTCCATATTATGAACACCATCTGGGCGCTGATCCTTCCCACAGCGGTCACCGCATACAATCTGATCATTATGCGAAACTTTCTTGAGAGCTTGCCGCCCAGCCTGGAGGAGTCCGCCTGCATTGACGGGGCGTCGTACATGACCATCTGGTATAAAATCGTTCTGCCCCTCTCCAAGCCTGTGCTGGCGACGGTCATGCTGTGGATTGCCGTAGCCCACTGGAATAATTATTTCGACGCGATGATTTACATGCACGACCGCTCCAAGTACACCCTGCCAGTTGTCCTGCGGCGGATCCTGCTGGAAAATGAGCTAGATAAATATCTACCTGAGGGCGCCATCGATACGGGCACGGCTCCCCAGACGCCCGAGACGACAAAAGGCGCCATTGTCATGGTTAGCACCATCCCCATTATCTGCGTCTACCCGTTCATCCAAAAATATTTCACAAAAGGAGTAATGCTTGGCGCGGTAAAGGGGTAAAATACAAACTATATAAAGGAGGAGTAAAAATGAAACGAAGCAAGAAAATTTTGTCTGCACTGTTAGCGGTGATCATGGTGATCCCCTTTGCTGTCAGCTGCAGCAAACCTGCGGATGACAGTAAGGACAGTACGTCCGACAGCTCAAAACCCGCGGAGAGCTCCAGCGAAAGCGGAGCGCCCACCGGAGAAAGGACCAAGATTTCCTGGGCTATGTGGGTTTCATCCTCGGTGGAAGAAGCCAACGGAGCTGAAGAGCGGCTTATGGAGAAAATGCCCAATGTCGAAATTGATTTTATGCCCTTCGAGCGCGCCACCTGGCAGGACCAGATCAACACCCGCGTAGCTGGCGGCGACATCCCGGACATCATTTACCGGGACAGCCAGAATGTGGTTGCACAGTATGTGAAACAAGGGCTTATCTGTGAGGTTCCCATAAGCAAGGCCAAGGAATACGCCCCCAACATCTACGAGGCGACGAAGGAGTACGGGGAGGAAGTTTGGCTGGCCGCGTACGCAGACGGAAAGAACTGGGGCCTGCCCATCATGCAGCCCAGCGTTATCGCTCCTTTTTCCAATCACTGGAGAATGGATATGTTGGAAAAAGTGGGTGTGACGGAAGTGCCCACTACGATTCAGGAGGCGGAGGATGTATTCCTGAAGATTATCGCAGCGGATGTCAACGGAAGCGGCAGCAACGATACATACGGCTTGACCTTCCGCGGTAAAGATGCCTCCGCCAACCTGTTTGCCTCCATTTTTGCAGCCTATGGCGTTCTTCCGTCAAAGTGGATGGTCAACGATGACGGCACGATCACCTACGGCTGGATGCGGGATGAGATCAAGGATGGCCTGGAACTGTTAAGACGGTGGTATGAGATGGGAATCATTGATCCTGAATTTGTTACCACTGACAATGCAATTTTCAAACAGAAAGTGGCAGGCGGAAATATTGCATACCATACCTTTGCTACCTGGGGCCGCGCGCAGGCTCCGCAGGGAGAGTTCTATCTGGACGCTATCTCGGGCGATCCCAACGCAAAGTTGGAAGTCGGTCCCGCTTTGAAAGGACCCAATGGAGACTACGGCTATATGACGTGGGGCTCCATCACATCCTCCACCACCTTTGGCTCTCATCTGGCTAAGGATGAAGAAAAGCTGAATCTCTGCCTACAGGTTGTAGACTTTGTCTCCGCCGACACAGACGATGCGGAATACATCCGTTACGGCGTAGAGGGAACCGACTGGGAACGGGATGAAAATGGCGCTAAGGTTGACCTGTATGTGTCGGATGTGAATAAACAGGCCCAATTTGGCTCCATTATGCTTGACGCGACGCCGGGAGTGCCGGCTCTGCAGGAGCGCTACCAGAGGACAGACAATGCGGTATGGGGGAGATATGCGCTAGAGGGAACGCTGAAGCCTGGCGAGAGCTATATCGACTGGGCAAGCTTCTTCACCGACTCTGAGATTACGTCTGTCAGCGCGGATATTGATCCTGATTTCCTCAGCGGAATTATCGATATCATCACAGGAACACGGCCCCTGGATGACTATGAAGTCATTCGGCAGAAGTGGTATGATGCGGGAGGAAAGGCTTTAACCGATGAATACAACCGCGCCTACCAGGAGGGCGGCGCCATCATGGACGGCATCATCGCCCAGATCGACTAACGCCCTTTGATAAACGTATAGTTCGGCGGGACATGCGGGGGTTTCCCCAGCGTGTCCCGCTTCTCTGTGGAATGGAGGATTTTTATGAAAGCGATAGCAATCAACACAGCAGAAGCAATTCTGGAACCGTTTTGGGATCCGGAACTCTGCGCCATAGACAGATGGACAGTGAATGGAAACACAGAGACGGGGACAAAGCTAGCGCAGGGGTGGTGCAATGTATCCTTTGAATGGCAGAATTCGGCGGCTCAGGAGCTCGTGTTAGCCATGTCTAAGCAATATGAACCCCCCGTCGGCGTGGACCGGTATGACGTGCTACTGTTGTCCGCAATGGTATCCAACGGCTGCGCAATCAGAATCGAGGCAGAAACGGACAGGGGGGCGCTCTCCGTCAGGAGCGCTCCATTCGGGCAGGAAAAACAGGAGATTGCGATACCCATTGAGGGAAGTGCGCAGCTCTACAGCCTTCGGATTGAAGTCTACGCGACAGAAAGCAGAGCGGGGATGGGATGGTTTAATTGGGTAGGGCTGCAAAATAGTCAGCGGCTCCTTGACCACCTAGCGCAGTTCCAGTATGATCCGGCGTGGGAGGG
>CAUFVC010000358.1:0-2781 GCA_959029275.1 uncultured Eubacteriales bacterium
AAAGAACGGATGGAATATCGGCATATCCGGGGCATGGATTGGAATTGGAAATGCAATCTTAGGAAGTTTTCTGGCCTGGAAGATACTCGCCAAGCGGACAAGGCGCATGACCCATCGCCTGGACGCCAAGACCATGCCGGAATTCTTCGAAAGCCGCTATCAGAGCAAGGGCATGAAAATCTTTACGGCATGTGTCATCTTTATCTTTTTAGTTCCCTACTCCGCGTCGGTGTACATGGGACTGGGCTACCTGTTTGACGCAGCGTTCCACGGCGTATCGTACAATTACTGCATGATCTTCATCGCAGCGGTCACGGCGGCATATCTGGTCATGGGCGGGTATGTGGCCACGGCGGTCAACGATTTTGTCCAGGGGATCATCATGATCGTCGGAGTGATTCTCATGGTTGTGGCCATTATCGTCAATCCTGTCGTGGGCGGACTGTCCGAGGGAGTACACAAGTTGGAGGCCATAGACCCCAATTTAGCTTCAATTTATGGCGGTGAGAATTGGAAAACCCTTCTGACGATGATTATGCTTACCAGTTTCGGAACATGGGGGTTGCCCCAGATGGTCCATAAGTACTATGCAGTTAAGGATGAGCGCTCCATCTCAAAGGCTATGGTCATTTCCACAATTTTTGCTCTGTTGATCTCCGCAAGCGCGTATTTCGTCGGAAGCTTTGGGCGCTTGTATCTTAACAATACATTGCCGGAGGGCGGCTATGACGCCATTATGCCGTCGGTTCTAGTTCAGGCTTTAAGCGGCGGTGTGGCGACGCAGATCATCTTCAATGTGATCCTTGTGCTGGTTTTGTCCGCCTCTATGTCCACTCTGGCATCCATCGTCCTCACGTCCAGCTCTGCGATTTCCATTGATCTCGTAAAGGGATTTTTCTGTAAGAATATGCAGGATAAGAGTTCCCTGCGCTTGACTCGGCTGCTGTGCTTGCTGTTCGTCGGCGTGTCCCTGATCATTGCCATGCAGAAGCCAGCCATCATCATTACGCTGATGTCATTCTCGTGGGGAACCGTGTCGGGAGCTTTTATTGGCCCGTTTCTGTGGGGACTCTACAGCAAAAGGATCACGAAGACGGGAGCCTGGGTCGGGATGTTGGCCGGTTTTATCTTCTCTGTACTCTGTATGACGATTTCCGGTTTCAATGAAGCGCTGTCGCCCCTCTTTGGCGTAATCTCCATGGCGGTTTCCCTGGTGGTGACGCCGGTGGCCAGCTGTTTTGGGCAGAAGTATGACGCTGCGTTTTTGGAGACCGTCTTTGCCGGCCCGGAGGAAGAGATGGCAGAAAAAAAGAGGGATAGCGTTAGCGCGGAAGTATAGCAGCATTGTGGTGACCCGGGCGACATAGGGGAAGCCACACAAAAAGTTTACACAATCTTTGATTACGGCAGTGAGGGAGATGGAACAGGATGTTCTTCAACGAGTTGATCGAACGCATGGGACACGACGAAATGCGCGAGATTCAGATCAAAAAATTACGAAAAGAGGCGGCGTGGGCCTACGCGAACGTTCCATTTTATAAGGAGCGATTCGATGAATTGGGGATGAACCCGGCGGAGATCAAAAGCCTTGAGGAGTGGACGCAATTTCCGTTCACGGTCAAGACGGATCTTCGGGACCATTATCCCTTCGGACTGTTCGCAGTTCCAAAGGAAAAATTGGCGAGAATTCACGCTTCCTCAGGCACGACGGGCAAGCCAACGGTGGTCGGATACACAAAACAGGACTTAGAGAATTGGGCAGAGTGTATGGCAAGGCTAATTGTCGCCGCCGGCGGAAGCAGCCAGGACATCGTGCAGATCTCCTTTGGCTATGGCCTATTTACAGGAGCCTTTGGCCTTCACTATGGAATGGAGAAGGTGGGAGCGGCCGTAGTCCCCATGTCCAGCGGGAATACGGAGAAACAGATCATGTTGATGAAGGATTTTGGCTCTACGATTTTGATCAGTACGCCGTCCTACGCGCTACATATGGCAGAGGTTATGGAAGAGATGGGGGTCACAAAAGATGAGATCTCCCTGCGCCTAGGCATGTTCGGGGCTGAGGGCTCGACGGAAGAGATGCGCCGGGAATTGGAAGAGCGGTGGGGGATTCTCGCCACGGAGAACTATGGCCTGAGTGAGGTCATGGGGCCGGGCGTCTCCGGCGAGTGCTACTGTAAAAAGGGAATGCACATCAATGAAGATCATTTTCTCGTCGAGATCGTCGATCCGGCGACGCTGAAGCCGGTGCCGGATGGCCAGTGGGGTGAGGTGGTGATTACGACCCTATCCAAGGAAGCGCTGCCCATGCTGCGGTATCGAACCAAGGATATCAGCCGGATCATCACGGAAGAATGCGAATGTGGGCGCAGAACAAGACGGATGGAAAAGATCCGGGGACGGAGCGACGATATGTTGATTATCCGTGGGGTCAACGTTTTTCCATCTCAGATTGAGAGCGTCCTGCTGAACATCAACCAGGTGAGCCCTTACTATCAGCTCATCGTAACCCGCAAGGGATACATGGATCTGATGGAGGTTCAGGTTGAATTGGCGGATGCGGCCATGCTTGATCAATTTCAGAAGCTGCAAGAATTGGAGGCAGAGATTCGCCATAAGCTGCGCACGATTCTAGGTCTAGACGCGAAGGTGCGGCTTGTAGAGCCCAAGTCCATCGAGAGGACGACGGGAAAAGCAAAGCATGTGATAGACCTGCGAAACGGGGGCAATTGAATGGAGGTAATACTTTGAAAAAACAGTTGATGTTGGGCAATGAGGCTG
>CAUFVC010000359.1:0-2761 GCA_959029275.1 uncultured Eubacteriales bacterium
GAGGCGGCGGGAGAAAAGGCATATGAGATCGGACAGATCGTCGGATCGGCGGATGAAACGCCGGGTGTGATTCTATGATGAGAGCGGCGGTCTTAGTGTCCGGCGGCGGTACCAATCTGCAAGCGCTGTTGGACGCACAGAAGGCGGGGCTTATTCCCGGCGTTGAGTTTGTTCTTGTCGTCAGCAACCGGAGGCAGGCATACGCCCTTGAGAGGGCGCGCTTGGCGGGGATCGAGGGCGTCTATCTCCCTACGGTGCGCTACGAGAGCCGGGAAGAGTACCACATCGCACTTCGGGATCTGTTGCTGGATCGCCGCATTGATGTCATTCTATTGGCCGGTTTTCTTGTGGTGCTGGGCAAACCGGTGATGGAAGCATTTGCCGGGCGGATCTTGAACATTCACCCTTCCCTGATCCCCTCCTTCTGTGGAGATGGGTTTTACGGGTTGAAGGTCCATGAGGAGGTTCTTCGAAGGGGCGTCAAGGTTACGGGAGCTACGGTTCATTTCGTCGATGAGGGAACGGATACAGGGCCGATTATTCTACAGCAAGCGGTGTGCGTGGAGCAGGATGACACGCCGGAGACGCTGCAGAAGAGAGTCATGGAGCAGGCCGAATGGGTGATTTTTCCCAAGGCGGTGGCGTTATTTGCCGCGGGGCGGCTGAAAATCGAGGATGGACGAGTGCGGATTCTGGAGGAGGAATCGATAGATGAAGATCTTAGTCGTTGGAAGCGGAGGTAGGGAGCACGCCATTGTCTGGAAGCTCTCCCAGAGCCCAAAAGCGGAGACGATCTACTGCGCGCCAGGGAACGCAGGGATTGCGGAGATCGCGCAGTGCGTGGATATTAAGGCGACCGATATCGAGGCGTTGGTTGCGTTTGCGAGAGGACATGCCATCGATCTGACTGTCATCGGCATGGATGATCCTCTCATGCTAGGAGTGGTCGATGCCTTTGAAGCGGCAGGACTTCGGGTGTTTGGGCCGCGAAAGAATGCGGCGCTCATCGAGGGGAGCAAAGCCTTTTCCAAGCAGTTGATGCAGAAATATGGGATTCCCACTGCCGATTTCTGGGAATTTACCGACAGTGAGGAGGCGAAATCTTTCCTGCGGGATCACAATACCTATCCCATCGTCTTGAAAGCGGATGGTCTGGCGTTGGGCAAAGGCGTTCTGATTTGCCATACGGAGGAGGAAGCCCTTGCCGGCGTCGATGAGATCATGGTGGACAAGAAATTTGGCGCGGCCGGCGACGCTATGGTGATCGAGGAGTTTATGACGGGCCCAGAGGTCTCGGTGTTGTCTTTCTGTGATGGAAAGACGGTGAAGCCCATGGTTTCCGCGCAGGACCATAAGCGTGCCTTAGACAACGATGAGGGGTTGAATACCGGGGGCATGGGGACCTTCTCCCCGAGCCAATACTATACGCCGCAGATACAGGCCTATGCGGAGGAGCATATTTTTAAGCCGACGCTGGCCGCTATGGCCGCCGAGGGGAGACCCTTCACAGGAATTTTATTCTTCGGCCTGATGCTGACGGAGGATGGCCCCAAAGTGCTGGAGTATAACGCGCGGTTTGGCGACCCGGAGACGCAGGTGGTGCTGCCCCGCCTGGAGACAGATTTGGTCGATATTGTGGAAGCTTGCATTGACGGAAGGCTAGAGCAGATGGAGATTCAGTGGGCGGATAACGCTGCGGTCTGTGTCGTGCTGGCATCCGGAGGCTATCCCTTGCAGTATGCGAAGGGGTATCCGGTCCAGGGGCTCCACGCTTTTGACGGGCGGGGGGATCTCATGATCTTCCACGCGGGAACCGCCAAAGACGGGGAGGGACAGATTGTAACCAACGGAGGCCGTGTGCTGGGCATTGTTGCTCTGGATCGCGATCTAAATGCCGCCATTGCAAAGGCATATGCCAACATAGGCGCGGTCACCTTTACCGATGTTCATTACCGGCGCGATATTGGGCGAAAATAGACCAGACGCAATGATGCGAAACCCCCAAGGGAGCGGTTCAAGATCGTTTCCCTTGGGGGTTTTTTAGGAAAGCTTTTATTCGATGAAAATCCAGTTGGAGATTTCATAGGTTTGAACCTTGCGGGTATCCGCGGTGAGTTGTCCCGTCATACGGCCGTTGACACGCTTTGCCTCCAAATAGAGATAGCCGTACGCGCCTGTCTCATAGCCAAAGGTCTCCCCGTCGTCGTCGTACAGGGCGAGATGGGTGTCCTCCACTCCAAAACAGACGAGATCGACCGGGATGGGCACTCCGGCAGCCGGAACATGGTCGTAAGCGGGCATGAGGGGGAGGATGGCGCCGGAGCGAACAAAAACAGGAATCCGGGAGATGGGGAGCTCTACGTCATACCATTGCCCTCCTTGATAGAATTCATGAGTGTCCAAGGTATACCAGCCGCCTTGGGGCAGATACACCCGGCGGGATGCTTCGCCCGGGAATAGAGGCGCCACGAGTAGGGCATCGCCCAGCATGTACTGATCATCGATGGAGGCGCAGCTCTGTTCGCAGAAATCCAAGGCCATAGCCCGAACAGGTGGTTTCCCGGAAAAATGGAAGTCGGCAAGGGTATTGTAGAGATAGGGGATGAGCCGCATGTGGAGGGCTAGCAAGTTTTGGACAATGGGGGCTTCCTCCTGAAAATCCCAGGGTTTCAAGCGGCTAGCCCATGCGTTCAGCTGGGTGTGGAGCGAGAAAACGGCGACTTGCATTCTGCGGACCAATTCCTCTCCGCTTTGGGCACTG
>CAUFVC010000360.1:0-2759 GCA_959029275.1 uncultured Eubacteriales bacterium
GCTGAAAGTGACCTTCCCCGCCAGATTCGCCTTCACCTTGTCCACCTCTTCATCGTCCATGAAGATCCTGTACTCCTTGTCGCTCTCCAGCTCCAGCGTGACCGTCGTGTCCCGGTACGTCTCCAGAGAAAACGTTACCGTGCGGCCGTCATTGGAAAAATGATGAACCGTGCAGCCGGGAAGCGACTCCAGCAACAGACTCCCGTTTTTTTCAACTCGGGTGATCTCGCTACACGTTTTGATGTAATACAGATCCCCATCGACTTCAAAATCCGCTAGCTTCTGTTTCGACGCCGCCTCGTAATTGCCAAAACTGATGGTGCCATCCTGCTCCTGACGAATTAATTCCGTGATTACCGACATATCAATACCCTCCTAATTTTACACCTGCTGTTTACTGTGAGACAGCCGCGCTGTTGAAAACCAGCGCGTCATTTTGCAGATCGATCCGGACGGTGTCTCCCTCTCGGATCTCTCCTGCCAAGATCTTCTCTGCCAGGGCGTCCTCCACCTGGTTTTGCAGAGCTCTCCTTAAAGGCCTAGCCCCGAACACGGCATCAAAACCCTCTTTTGCCAGAAAACCAGCCGCTTCCGGCGTCATCTCAATCTGAATGCCCGCATTCTGCTGTACCCGCGCCGCCAGCTGTTTGAACATGATCCCTACGATATCCCGAATATTCTCCTGGGTTAGCTGATGGAAGACGATGATCTCATCGATCCGGTTGAGAAACTCTGGCCGGAACAGTTTCTTAACCTCATCCATCACGTTCTTCTTCATATCCGCGTAATCTTTTTTCGCATCCTCACCGGAGGTGAAGCCCAGTTTCTTGGGCGACACGATATTGCGCGCCCCCACGTTGGACGTCATGATGATGACCGTATTTTTGAAGTCAATCCGGCGGCCCTGGGAGTCTGTGATATGCCCATCGTCCAACACCTGCAACAAGATATTGAAGACATCCGGGTGGGCTTTTTCAATCTCATCAAACAGGAGAACGGAATATGGCTTGCGCCGGATCTTCTCGCTGAGCTGTCCTCCCTCCTCATAGCCGATATAGCCCGGAGGGGATCCGATCAGCTTTGACACCGTGTGTTTCTCCATGTATTCGGACATATCCACTCGGATCAGTGCATTGTCATCGCCAAACAGCGCTTCGGACAGCGCTTTGGACAGTTCTGTCTTGCCAACGCCGGTAGGGCCGAGGAAAAGAAACGAACCGATGGGGCGTTTGGGGTCTTTCAACCCGACACGGCCTCGCCGTATGGCCTTCGCAACGGCGCTCACCGCCTCCTCCTGCCCGATGACGCGCTGATGGAGAGTCGTCTCCAAGTGTCGAAGCCGCTCGCTCTCCTCCTGTGCCAAGCGCTTCACCGGGATGCCGGTCCAGCTGGACACAATATCCGCAATCTCCTGTTCATCGACGATATCCTCAGCTTTATTGTTCTCCCTCTGCCAGACCAATTTCGCCTTCTCCAGCTCATCGCTCAGCTCTTTCTCTTTCTTTTTGATGTCGCAGGCGCGCTCGAAGTCCTCCACGGAGACAGCCGCTTCCTTCTCCTTCGCCAGCTCTTCCAGCCGCTCCTCCATCGTCTTGATGGCCGGGGGCGCTGTAAAGACACGGAGACGCACTTTCGAGCTCGCCTCATCGATGAGGTCGATGGCCTTATCCGGCAGATACCTGTCGGTGATATACCGGGCGGAAAGCCTCACCGCAGCCTCGATCGCCTCGTCCGTGATGCGGACGCTGTGATGGGCTTCGTATTTATCCTTCAATCCCTGAAGGATCAAGATCGCCTCGTCCTCGGTGGGCTCCTGAATCTTGACCGGCTGGAATCTGCGCTCCAGCGCCGCGTCCTTCTCGATGTGCTTGCCGTACTCATCCAGCGTCGTAGCGCCGATGAGCTGAATCTCACCTCTCGACAGCGCCGGCTTGAGAATGTTTGATGCGTCCATCGCCCCCTCCGCGGCGCCGGCGCCGATAATCGTGTGAAGCTCATCGATAAACAGAATCACGTCGCCAGCCGTGCGGATCTCTTCCATCGCTTTCTTCAAGCGCTCTTCAAACTCTCCGCGGTACTTTGATCCCGCGATCATGGACGCCATGTCCAGATTCACAACCCGCTTATTCTTGATGCTTTCCGGCACGCTCTCGGCTACAATCTTCTGCGCCAGCCCTTCCGCCACCGCAGTCTTGCCGACGCCCGGCTCTCCCACCAGGCAGGGGTTATTTTTCGTCCGGCGGCTCAGGATCTGGATGACCCGCTGAATCTCATTCTCGCGCCCGATGATCGGGTCAAACTTTGTCTCCCTGGCCAGCTGGGTAAAATCCCGGCTGAATTTATCCAACGTCGGCGTATTGCTGGACGGCTTCACCGCTCCCGCCTGTTTTGTCTTTCCCCCGTCTTCCATGGCGGCCGCCGTGCCTCCCTGCAAGCCCTGCAATATCTTCTGGTACAGCGTCTGCGGACTTACATTCAGCATTAAAATAAAGCGCACGGCCAGACTCTCCCGCTCTCTCAGCAGAGCAATGAGCAAATGCTCTGTGCCGATAAACACCGTTCCCATTCTGACGGCTTCCTGGGCGCTATTGCTGATAATCCTCTTGCTCCTCGGGGTCCAGTCCGGCTGATCTGTAGTGTGGCCGCCCTCCATCTCCAGCTTCTGGATCATCATGGTCACCTGCTCATCGGTGATTCCCTCCTGTTCCAGCACCTTTGCTGCGATCCCGTCGCCCTCCCGAATCAATCCTAATAATATA
>CAUFVC010000361.1:0-2757 GCA_959029275.1 uncultured Eubacteriales bacterium
GATTTAACAGGAAAATGAAGCGGTCAATGGTATCCGGTAAAACAAGAGCGAAATCGGAACCTTTGGGCAGGAATTCACGGAGCAGGCCATTTGTATTTTCATTGGTGCCGCGTTGCCGTGGAGAGTGAGGGTCGGCAAAGTAAAACGGGACATTGCTGAGAGCATTAGAGACATCCTGATAGAGTGAGAACTCAGCCCCACAGTCAGGCGTGATGCTTTCACCGTGTTTGGAGGTAAACTGCCAAGCAGAACAGTCATAGTGTCACGGGCTGCCTGCGCTATTCCTCGGGGCAACTTGACGGCCAGGGTTAAACCTAGATTCCCGTCTACCAGAGATAAGAGACATGCTTCTCCGCGCTTGCCCACAGCGATATCCGACTCAAAATCTCCCAATTCGCTGCGGTCATTGGCTGCGAATGGGCGGTCATGTATCCGGCATCACAAAAATGGGGGCCTTGCCGGCGTTTATCCCACTTCTTACCTCGTTTTTCCCCTTGCGTCGAAGATGATAGGCGAGCGCCTGCTTTTTACTCCTGCTGATTGCCCGCTTGTTCCAGTCAAATACCCAGGCTTTGAGCGTGCGATAGATGGCCGCATAGCCGATCTGTACCTCTGCGGATTCCAACTTCAACCGGTTCGATAGTTGCTCAGGAGACCAATGGCCCTCTTGAATGAAGCGGCGAACATACTTCTGTTTTTCGGGATCACAAAGAATATGTTTCCGACCCTTTCATCTTTTTTCATAGTTCCTCTATGCCTGTGATGGGCTATATGGCTGCCGTACCTGCTTATTTTTTCAGTTCCCGACTGATCGTTGACACAGCACGCCCAAGTTCCTGGGCAATCTCACATAGCTTCGCCCCCAGTCCTCTTGTCAGGCATAGTTTTTCCCGTTCTTCTATGCTAAGATATCTATAGTGGCTCATGGCTAGGCCTCCTTCTTGGTTGTTCGCAAACACCATTTTGGGAGTTCTTCCGCCTTGAGTCACTTCTTTTTTTGCTGCACTTGTATCGTAAACTTAAGACTCACATCTTGGAGACAAAAATGTGGTTCTTCCCCTTCGCCAAAATGAGGTCAGGATCAAGGCGTAACCATTTCTTCAGCAGCTCCATATCGCTCAGAAGCTGCTCCTGCAAGGCAATGGTTGACGTTGCGATTACGACTGGATGAAAGGTTTTGGAATTGTAAAGCAAAATGGGCATCAGATAGGCAAAGCTTTTTCCTATCCCAACGCAGTCTCAATCACAACATAACGCCGCTTTTAATTGCGTCCGGCACGTCGAAAGCCATGTCCTGCGGCCCCTCTCGCTGCTGAATGCCGAGCCGGGGCGCGTCATCCCAGAAGAATTTTATGACGCTTTCGCTGATATATAATATCTTAGAGGCTAAATTCCTCTTTTTGTCTTCTGACGGATCAAATGCCGATATGTAGCTCAATTAGTATCCGACTCCTATCCCATATCTAACTTTTTAGATGATACAGATTGTTCTCGTAACATACGACCATCTTGCATTATTGCTTTTCTTAATAATAGTGCAGAATGAGGAAATGTCAATAAACAACTAGAAATGACCTGATCGAACTGGAGTTTCCAATGCGGCTGTAATAGAAGATTTTTGCTCTCTTCTTAGTTATTTCTATGGTCCTTGCCGACGGATTAAAAATGTTTTACCATCCTAATTTTACCACCGGTTCCCTGAAACAGGGGATCGGGCGGTGCTGTCAAATTCACAGGTTCTGCTTATCTGCTCCCCCATCATCAACATAAATAGCTACAACCCTGTTCCTCTCGAATACAGCAAAAGAACAATGACATGGTGCCGTAGTATCGTGCCGTTGTCTTTGCAGAATATGAAAAACTTCTTTATCAGGGTACGCCTTTTTGATCGCCTGCATTTCTTTTGGGCAAAAAGAATCACCAGCTTTGCTGGTAAGCTCCCTTCGTATGCTTTAGCAAAAAGCTGCGAGCGAAGCGAGTTGACAACTTACCAAGTGACAGTTATGAGGAAATTTGAAATAGAAGATAATATACCCGTTTGCGGGCGGCGGAGAGCAAGATGCAGGCGAAGGATATTCTATGCGTCTTGAGATGCCTGCCGGCGCCAGGCCCTTCCAGGGACTATTCAAGTCTCCAGCTTAGCCGGAGGTTTTGGCTCGCGTTTTACGCTTACGCTTGCCGAAACCTGCCTCAATTTGAGGTAGGATAATTTGAAGGCATCTATACAAAGCGGAAAGGGGAATAGAGGACTTTTTAATTTATATTGGGAAATACACCGGAACTTAACCACCTGCCGTCGTAATGCAGAGTGGAGCCACGAACAAAGGAAGATGAAACGGAGGAAAAACATGACTATACAGGGGATTGTCCAATATCAGGAGTCAATTTTTGAATCCTACTGCACAGCGTTAATCTAAAATGAGGGAAAAGACACAAGAGTAAGCCGCCCCAACACAATGTCAATCTCTCCATGCTGGCCCCCAACGAACAGGAGTATACAAGAGCCCAGAGCACCGATGACATTGGCAGCGTGACGTTTATCGCAGGTAAAATCATGTAAAAATGATATGAAACAATCGAAAATGCACATTAGAAAATAGAGGGTGGACATAGTATAATAAAAAAGAGAAAATATGAGAGGAAAATTATAGAAAATGACCAAAATGTGAAGGGGCAAACAAAAATATAAGGAGGTATCCGAGATGAAAAGAAAGATGCAGAGATTTGTGACTGTGTCCACTGCGGCGGCGCTGTCTC
>CAUFVC010000362.1:0-2746 GCA_959029275.1 uncultured Eubacteriales bacterium
CTTTTGGAGGATATCCTCCTTAATCTTCCGGTAAATCGGGCCCTCACCCTTATTTCTCTCCATTGCCTCACCAGCTTTCTCTATCCATTGTAACATTCTTCCCAAAAGCTTTCTATATTCTCTTAATTTTTTCGGCATGAAATTTTTCCGCAATTTATCAAAAAACCTTGACTTGTATACAGTATCTGAATATAATATAAGTGTAATTCAGGTAACAACTTCTTTTAAGTAATAATGATTCTTAATAGCAGCATACTCTATCTATCGGCCCCGGTATGCAGACCATACCCAACTATAAAGGAGGAATTCTAATGCGTCCTGAATGGACCGGTTTTACAGAAGGACACTGGACATCCACCATTGATGTCCGGAACTTTATACAGCGCAACTACACGCCCTATGAAGGCGATGATTCCTTTCTCGAGGGACCCACTAGCCGCACAGAAGCCCTGTGGGCGGATGTGCGCAAGCTTATGGACGAGGAGCACAAAAAGGGAATTTTAGATGCAGAAACGAAAACCCCCTCTTCCATCACATCCCACGGTCCCGGTTATCTTGACAAAGAAAAGGAGCAGATTGTAGGCTTTCAGACAGACGCTCCTCTGAAACGCGGCATAATGCCAAAGGGTGGCATCCGCATGGTGGAAAATGCCCTGAGCGCTTTCGGCTATTCGTTAGATCCCAGCACGAAAACGATCTACACAGAATACCGCAAGACTCACAATGATGGCGTTTTCGACGCATACACCGATGACATGCGCAAGGCACGCCATTCTGGAATCATCACCGGTCTGCCCGACGCTTACGGCCGCGGCCGCATCATTGGCGACTACCGCCGGGTCGCGCTGTACGGTGTCGATTTCCTCATCGAGCAGAAAAAACAGGATAAAAAACTGATGGATCCCAACTATATGGACTCTCCGGTGATCCGGCAGCGGGAAGAAGTCTCCGAACAGATCCGCGCTCTTGCGGAACTCAAAGAGATGGCGGCTTCCTACGGATTTGATATCGGCCGCCCCGCAGCTACCGCGAAGGAGGCCATTCAGTGGACGTATTTTGGATACCTGGGTGCCATCAAAGAGCAGGACGGAGCTGCCATGAGCCTTGGCCGCGTCTCTACTTTCCTGGATATCTATATTCAGCGCGACCTGGAGGCAGGCGTCCTAACAGAGGTCGAGGCACAGGAACTCATGGATCATTTTGTCATGAAGCTTCGCATGGTCCGTTTTCTCAGGACGCCGTCCTACAATGAACTTTTCTCCGGGGACCCCACCTGGGTTACGGAATCCATCGGTGGCATGGGACTGGACTGCCGTACTCTCGTGACAAAAAATAGCTTCCGCATCCTTCATACCCTGTACAACTTAGGGCCCGCGCCGGAGCCGAACTTGACGGTTCTGTGGTCTGAGCATCTTCCGGATGGATTTAAGCAGTTCTGCGCTAAGGTTTCCATCGACACGAGCTCCATTCAGTATGAAAATGACGACCTTATGCGGGAATACTGGGGCGATGATTACGGGATCGCCTGCTGCGTATCCGCCATGCGCATCGGAAAACAGATGCAGTTCTTCGGCGCTCGCGCCAACCTGGCAAAGGCACTCCTGTATGCCATCAATGGCGGCAAGGATGAAAAATCAGGCGAACAGGTCGGCCCCCTGTTTGCGCCCATTACGGGGGATTATCTGGACTATGACCAGGTGATGGACCGGTTTGAGCAGATCTTGGATTGGCTTTCGAACCTGTATATCAACACGTTAAATATCATCCACTATATGCATGACAAGTACTGCTATGAGCGGCTACAGATGGCTCTGCACGACAATGATATCCTGCGGACTTCCGCCTGTGGCATCGCCGGTCTGTCCGTCGTGGCGGATTCACTCTCCGCTATCAAATATGCCAAGGTTAAAGTCATTCGCAATGAGGCCGGCTTGGCGGTGGACTATGATGTTGAGGGCGAGTACCCGGCCTTCGGCAACAACGATGATCGGGTGGATTCCATTGCCTGCGATATCGTGGAGCGCTTCATGAATAAACTGCGCAAACACAAGACGTACCGGGAGTCCATCCCCACTCTGTCCATCTTGACCATTACCTCCAATGTGGTCTATGGCAAGAAGACCGGCTGCACCCCTGATGGACGAAAGGCCGGAGAGCCCTTTGCCCCCGGCGCCAATCCCATGCACGGGCGGGACAAAAATGGAGCTATCGCCTCCATGTCCTCTGTGGCAAAGCTGCCCTATGAGCACTCTCAGGATGGGATTTCCTATACGTTTTCCATCGTCCCGGGCGCTCTCGGAAAGACAAAACAGGAGCGGATCCAAAATCTGTGTGGTCTGCTGGATGGATATTTCCACGACGAAGGACATCACATCAATGTCAATGTTTTTGACAGGGAGACTCTTATTGACGCCATGGACCACCCAGAAAAATATCCCCAGCTGACCATCCGTGTCTCCGGATACGCTGTCAATTTCATTAAGCTCACCCGGGAACAGCAGCTGGACGTCATCCACCGCACATTCCACGAACACGCATAAAGCACACGGAAAGGGGATCTACAGACATGCCTGATTCTACCATACAGGGATATATCCACTCCACCGAATCCTGCGGCACCGTCGATGGACCTGGAATCCGCTATGTTATTTTCATGCAGGGCTGTCCCCTGCGCTGCCAATATTGTCACAATCCTGACACCTGGAAACTCCAGGATGGCAGGATTGTGACCGCCGGCCAGCTTGTC
>CAUFVC010000363.1:0-2724 GCA_959029275.1 uncultured Eubacteriales bacterium
ATGGCCAGGCGCTTAAGGGAAAGGCGTTGCTGGATAGCCTGGAGCAGACAGCGCGGCAGGGATACTTTGCCAAGCCGGGGAGTATCCAAAAGCAGAATGGCCTCGATACCCTGTGGTATCTGTGGTGCGGCGCCAAATCCCCGCTGTTCGGCAAAAGCAAGATGACGACCTTCGAGCGATATTTTCTGAATGAGCCCGACCTAAATGAGGAGGGGAAGGACCCGTACTACAAGCTGGTGGATGACGAGGAGACGTGCCGCCATATTTTAGAAGAATTCGGGCTGGACCCGGAGACATCCCATATTATCAATGGCCACGTGCCGGTTAAAGTAAAAAAAGGGGAGAGCCCTATCAAGGGCGGCGGCAAGCTGTTGATTATCGACGGAGGGCTTTCGAGGGCCTATCATGAGCAGACAGGGATCGCTGGGTATACGCTGATCTATAACTCGCAGGGCATGAGCTTGTCCGCCCACGAGCCGTTTGAATCCACTGCGAAAGCTATCGAGGAGGAAAAGGACATCCACTCAAAAACCATCGTGCTGGAGCGGCGATATGACCGGCAGATGGTGAAGGATACTGACAACGGCCGAATTCTGAAAGAGCGAATTCACGATCTAGAGCGGCTCCTGTGGGCATATCGCCTGGGGCTGATCAAGGAACAAGCATAAGTGACAGAAAAGAGGGGAAGCGCAGATGGAATACTGTTATGTTGGAACATACACGGAAGAGGACAGCAAGGGGATCTACGGCGTAGCGGTTGAGCATGGAAAATTCAGCGGCAAGCCGGAGCTCTTGGCGGAGCAGGTCAGTCCCACCTACCTGTACTTAAACCGACAGGGGACGATCCTGTACGCGGCATCGGAGCCGACGGACGGAAGCCGGGGGATGATTATCGCCTATGATGTTGACCCCCGAACAAAGGCTTTGACGCCCCGCAACCGCGTAAAAGCGCCAGGAGGGGGGATCTGTCATCTGGCGATGGACCCTTCCGAGAGGTATCTCTTTGCCGTGGCGTATGAGGATGCCACCGTCCAATCCTACCCCATCGACGGGGAGGGAAACCTGACTCCCATGTTCTGTATGCGCCGCCATATCGGGAGCGGGCCGGATAAAAGTCGGCAGGAGAAGGCCCACGCACATAGCACCTGCATTACGCCCGATGGCCGGTATGCCATCGTCTGCGATCTGGGAACGGATCAGCTGGTGGTGTACGATGTAAGCCCTGCTTCCGGCAAGCTTAAGCTCAAGTCGGAGATGTGCGTCCTCATGCCGCCTGGAAGCGGCCCCAGGCATATGGTATTTCACCCCAATGGAAAATATGCGTATGTCTTGACTGAGATGGGCTCCTCCGTCGTGGCTCTTGAGTATTCGGCAGAGGCAGGGTTGAGGCAGATGCAGGAGATCAGCAGTTTGGAACCCGGGTTTTGTGGGACAAACTGTGCGGCGGCCATCCGCATTACAAGAGCCGGGGACCGGCTCTACGTGTCCAATCGAGGGGAGGAGAGCATTGCAAGCTTTTCTGTCGGGGAGGATGGAAAACTGTGGAAGCGGCAATCCGTATCCACGCACGGCGAGCACCCCCGCGATTGTACCTTGGCGCCGCAGGAAGATTTTCTCCTGGCCGCCAATCAAAATTCCGATGAAATCGTCAGTTTTATGAGGACGGATGAGGGATTGCAGGAAGTGGATATATGCCATGGAATTTCCATGCCGGCCTGCTTATTATTCTGGCAACAGAGAGCGGAGTAGCGCTATGAAAAAGACAAGCAAAATTTGGATCGGAATGCTTATAGTCCTATTGGTGATTTCGGCAGCTGGGGGCGGACTATGGGCCGTCTCGAGGATGCTGCCAGTGGAAGAGGATGAATCGGAGGACCGGCTTTTTCTGGCGGATGGGATGCGGTATACGCCGACAGAGCGCTCGAAAGGGGCGGAAGTGGGATTTGCGGTGCCGTCCACGGATCTGCTGCCTTTGCTTGAGGAGGCCAAGCGGGCGGTGGAAGAAAAAATGGCGGCGGAGCAGGCAAGATCACGCCTTGAGGGACTTGTGATCGGGATCGATCCAGGCCATCAGAACAAGGGAGATTCAACAAAAGAGCCTAACGCGCCGGGATCGGCGGTGATGAAGGCAGCGGTTGCCAGCGGTACAACAGGCCGTTTTACGAAAGTGCCGGAGCACAAGGTTACCTTGGCGGTTGGCCTGCTTCTGCGAGATATGCTGAAAGAGGCCGGAGCCACCGTGATTATGACCCGCGAGACAGGGGATGTGAATATCAGCAATGCGCAGAGGGCGGTGCTGCTCAACGAGGCGGAGGTCGATCTGGCAGTCCGGATCCACTGTGACGGCGCGGACAGCTCCGATATCCACGGAGCCAGTATGCTGGTTCCCTCCGGCGATTTTGTGTGCGGTATTGAGGAGGCCAGCTATAGAGCGGGGAGCATTGTGATGGATTCTTTCGTCGCCGTTACGGGCGCGAAAAATAGAGGGCTCTCAAAGCGGGACGACCAGACGGGCTTTAACTGGTCCACTGTGCCGGTTATTACCATTGAAATGGGGTTTATGTCCAATGAGCAGGAGGACAGAAAGCTAGTTTCTGAGGACTATCAAAGACTCTGCGCCCAAGGGCTGTTCGAGGGGATCGCCCAGTGGTATGAACAGGTTCGATAAAAGGTGCATAGATGCCATAATTTTTTGAAAAAAACCAATCTTTTACAACAAATGAA
>CAUFVC010000364.1:0-2724 GCA_959029275.1 uncultured Eubacteriales bacterium
CGCTGGACGGCGGACCGCTGTGCCGCCCCGTTACGCCCATTGCTCTCGTTCTGCTGGCCAACCAAATCCGAAAAGAAGCTCCGGAGACTTTCCAATATTTTGCCAAGCAGGGCGTCGCAATCAAGGTTATCTCCGGAGATAATCCCCTCACGGTATCACAGATTGCAATGCAGGCAGGAATCGACAACGCAGACCGATTTGTGGACGCGGCGACTCTGACGACGAAGGAGGCCATCGCCCAGGCGGCCGACCAGTACACTGTGTTCGGCCGGGTTACACCGGATCAAAAGCGCATGTTGGTACAGGCTTTAAAAAAATCAGGCCATACCGTTGCCATGACAGGCGATGGGGTTAACGATGTACTGGCCCTGAAGGACGCGGACTGTAGCATCGCCATGGCGTCAGGGAGCGACGCGGCCTGCCATGTATCCCAGCTGGTTCTTCTGGATTCGAACTTTGCATCGATGCCCCATGTCGTCATGGAAGGGCGTCGGGTCGTCAACAATATTGAGCGGGCGGCCTCCCTGTTTCTGGTCAAAAATATCTTCTCTTTTCTGCTGGCAGTTATCTCCCTGTTTGCCGCCCTACCCTACCCCGTCACTCCGGTCCAGCTCTCTTTGGTCAGCTCTCTAACCATCGGAGTCCCCTCTTTCTTTTTAGCGCTGGAACCGAACAAAAACATCGTCACAGGCCATTTTTTGCGAAATGTATTGCACCGGGCTTTCCCGGCGGCGCTGACGGATCTCTTTGTCATCATCGGGGTTCTCCTCTTCTGGATCGCCTTCGATTTCCCCGACAGCGAAATGTCAACGATCTGCGCCATCCTTATGGGAATCGTGGGACTCCTCATGCTATTTAAGGTATGTACCCCCTTCAATATCAAGCGAAGGTTGATATGGGGCGCCATGGTCGCAGCCTTTATCCTCGCCAGCTTTCTCTTCAGCGATCTGTTCATGCTCACGCCCCTTAGTTTCGGAGGCTCCCTGATCCTGGCCGTCTTTGCGCTGCTGGCCTATCCCGCAATGAAGAATATTACATGGTGTATGGATAAGCTGGGGCTTGGGTTCCAATGGTGTCTTGACAAGTGTAAGGTTATGATCCACCGGTTAAAAACAGAGCATTCTTCGTGAACGCCAAGAGGCTCCTACCTGCGATGAAGGTAGGAGCCTCTTGTATCGTCCAGCTCGGCGAAGGCATCAAGTCTCAATCAAAAATAATCAGCGCCATAAAGACGAGGTCGGTGTCCCCGGTATTCACCAAGCCGTGACCGCAGCCATCGGGAGTAAAGGTGGAATCGCCGGCTTTCACCGGAATCTCAACGCCGTTATCGCTGTACAGGCCGGTACCCGACAGGATGTAATAGGTCTCGCTCTCCCGGTGATGCTCATGATATCCCAGGGAACATTTGGGCTCAATGGTAACCTTCGCATACAATCCGCACTTTCCGTTCAGTTCCTTTTCCCCGAGGATCCTTTCAATCAAAACATGTCCCTGTCCCCCATGCATCTTTTCAATCCGCTCTACGCTGCGTTCCATTTCCTGTGTCATCTGGTTAGCTCCCTTCGTGTCCATGTCATTTGCTCTCATTATACCATTCGAAATTTGAAGTTTCAATGAAAATACTGGACTTTTTTTATATTCTAGTCTACAATATACGCAACGGATGCATATCTGCAACCGACAAACTTGTAAAATGCGAGGTATTGTCCTATGTTTCAAATTGCAAAACCTGTGTGGGCCAAAGATCGCCAGGAAGAAATCAACCTGACCTTAGTGTTTTCCTTCCCCCTGACAGCTGGCTCTGCGCGGCTCAAGCTGACCGCTTCCACTGCGTATCAGCTCTTCATCAACGATCGCTTTATCATGATGGGTCCTGCCAGGGCTGGTCACGGCTATTTTCGCGTTGATGATCTCGACGTGACTCCATACCTGGACAGGGAAACGAATCATGTTGAAATCATCGTTGCCGGCTACAATATTTTTAGCTATGAGTATGCAAACTATCCATCCTTCCTGACCTGCGAAGCGACTGTGAACGGTTCCGTTGTCTTTGCCACAGGGCGGGATGTGCCGCTCTGCTACGTCCGGACAGAGCGAATCCAGAAAGCCAGCAAATTCTCCTACCAGCGTGTCCTCTGCGAAGTCTACGATTTTGACCGGACAGCCCATGATCCCGTTGTGCTTGCCGTTCAGGATCCTCCCCATTACATAACCCGCAATGTCCCCTATCCGGTGGATGTGGAGTTAACGCCGGAATGCATATCGGAGACGGGCGTCCTGGGACGCAAACCCTGCAAGGGAGCCCCCTGGTACTTTAACCGGATGCTGAACGCCAAGGTCGAAAAGTTCGACTCGCTGGAATGCAATCTCCATGCGGAAACGCACTCTCTCGATTGTATTCCCCGGGAAGAGCCTCCCGCTCAAAGCCAGCTTTTAACTGACAATACGTATATCCAGTATAGCTTTGCGTCCAACAGCACTGGGCTGATCGGGCTGGAGTTCACGGTCCAAGAGGCCTGCGAACTCTATCTCATCTTCGATGAGGTCCTGATAGACGGCCATCTCAATCACGACCGCTTTGATCCCACCTGCTGCGTGAAATTGACGGCTTCCCCGGGAACCTACTCATTTCTCAGCATGGAGCCCTATACGTACCGCTATATTCAAGTCTGTGTCACAAAGGGCGCGGTGGAGCTCCACCGCCACTATCTGAAAGAGATCGCC
>CAUFVC010000365.1:0-2719 GCA_959029275.1 uncultured Eubacteriales bacterium
CACGCCCTTTCTAGGTAGACGGTGGCGCCAGGCACAAGCAATTCCCGATTGCGCCCCGTATTTCTCACATGGGCGGTTGTCAACTGTCCATTCTCCCGTCGAACCTTCGCCAAAAAACGATTGGGGCGCTCTATGAAGGTAGCAGCCTCGACGCCGCGGTATAAGATTGGCTCATCCATCGACCCGATTGCGCCTTCCCCCCGCAAAATAGCTCTCCATGTTCTGCATAATCTCATCTGTCATTCGGTTCCTCGCCTCAATGCTAGCCCATGCGATGTGAGGCGTAATGAACAGCCGGTCGCTGTCCTGAATGTTCAGAAGCGGATTTTCCGCCTGGATTGGCTCCCGCTCTAAGACATCCAGACCGGCGGCCGCGATGCGGCCTTCCTCCAGCGCTTTGGCTAAGTCCGCCTCCCGCACAATGCCGCCTCTCCCCAGATTTAAGAGGATGGCCGTGGGCTTCATTTGACACAGATCCTCATACCGCAGAAAATCTTTCGTCTGCTCACTGAGCGGCGCATGGATTGAGAGAATATCGCTCTCCCGCAAAAGCGTTTCCTTATCGACGCGGGTATACTCGCCCTCCCCGCTGGCATTGCGGCCGGTGGTGGAATAATACATCACCTGAGCGCCGAACAATGCCGCTAGCTGGGCGACACGCCGTCCAATGGCGCCCAGTCCGACGATGCCCCACCGCAGAGCGCTCAGCTCGTGAAAAGTTCTGGCGAAATGGGTAAAGATCTCATCCCCCGTATAGGCGCCGGATTTCACATATTCGTCATAGTACCGGCTGTGCTCCATCAGATAGAAGAGCATGGCGAAGGTGTGCTGTGCCACGCTTTCCGTGGAATAGCCTTTAATATTGCACACTGCGATTCCCAGTCGAGCCGCCGCCTGCAAATCGATATTGTTAGTTCCCGTGGCCGTCACACAGATCAGCTCCAGCTGCGGAAGTGAACGCATCTCCCTCTCTGTAAACACGACTTTATTGCATATGACCACATTGCATCCCGCCGCTCTCTCCAACACCTGCTCCGGCCTGGTAAACGGGTAGATGGTGACTTGCCCGAAGCGCTCAAAGCAAGTCAGGTCCAGATCGCTGCCCAGTGTCTTTGCGTCTAAGAGGACAATTTTATTCATGTTCTTCGTACCCTTTCCGATTGATCCGATTAATATTGTTTGCCAAATACGCGGCGCCAAACCCATTGTCGATGTTGACAACGCCGATCCCGGCGGCACAGCTGTTCAGCATGGTCAACAGAGCCGAGAGTCCGTGAAAACTGCTGCCGTACCCGACGCTGGTGGGAACCGCAATCAGCGGTTTGTCCACCAGCCCGCCCAGCACACTCGCCAGCGCACCCTCCATGCCCGCCACTGCGATGATCACATTTGCCTTTCGAATCTGGTCCAGGCGGGCGAACAGCCGATGGATTCCTGCAACCCCCACATCGTAGATTCGCTCTACCTGATTGCCCAGAACTTCTGCCGTGACCGCCGCCTCCTCGGCCACAGGGATATCCGCGGATCCGGCGGTCACGACGGCGATCCCACCTGGGATCTTCTGAATCTCTCTCCTCTTGACGACGGCGATCCGCGCTTGATCGTAGTACACCGCTTCATCTGTGACGTCCCGAATTGCCTCAAATACATCCCGCCCCGCACGGGTGGCCATAATGTTTTCCTCTCTGTAATCCAGCATATGCCGGACTATCCCCTGGATATGCTCCAGCGACTTTCCCTCACAGTAGATGACCTCCGGGGAGCCGGACCGGACGGCCCGGTGGTTGTCAATCTTCGCATATCCCAGGTCTGTGAACGGAAGAGTCTTCAGCTGAGAAACAGCCTCCTCGACGCTGACCTCTCCCTCTTTTACTTTAGCCAACAAAGCCGCCAGTGTCTCCTCATTCATCGTCCCCAAGCCTCTCCCTTCCATTTGTTCCATTGTATGACCATTAATACCCGCGTTCCAGAATCGGCTTCAAAAATTGACCGGTATAGGAGCCCTGTACCTGTGCGATCTCCTCAGGGGTCCCGAATGCGATCACCTGGCCACCGCGGTCTCCCCCCTCCGGCCCCAGATCGATGAGGTAATCCGCCGTTTTGATCACATCCAGATTGTGTTCAATCACCAGCACTGTATTGCCGCCTTCCACCAATTTTTGAAGGATATGGACTAATTTATGGACATCGGCAAAGTGCAGCCCCGTCGTCGGCTCATCCAGAATATAGATCGTCCTGCCGGTGCTGCGCCGGGAAAGTTCCGTGGCTAGCTTAACCCGCTGCGCCTCCCCGCCGGACAGGGTTGTGGAAGGCTGCCCTAATTTGATATAGGATAATCCCACGTCATAGAGCGTCTGGATCTTCGACTGGATCCTTGGCACATTCTCAAAAAAGCTCAGCGCCTCCTCCACCGTCATATCCAGCACATCCGCGATGGATTTATCCTTGTATTTAACCTCCAAGGTCTCCCGGTTATAGCGTTTGCCGTGGCATACCTCGCAGGGGACATACACATCCGGCAAAAAATGCATCTCGATCTTGATGATACCATCCCCGGAGCACGCTTCACAACGACCTCCTTTGGTGTTAAAGCTAAACCGGCCTTTCTGATATCCGCGCATTTTGGCTTCCTGGGTCGTCGAAAACAAGTCCCGAATCATATCAAACACGCCGGTGTAGGTAGCCGGGTTCGAGCGCGGCGTGCGGCCGATCGGCGACT
>CAUFVC010000366.1:0-2712 GCA_959029275.1 uncultured Eubacteriales bacterium
CTTTAATGGTATTTTCTTTGACGGAAACAGTGACATCAACCCATCCCCCGGGCAATGACCATGTCCCGTTATTCTCTTTTACCAGTAGAATCTTATCATTTTGGAAAATCGCCGCGCGGGTGTCCAATTTTGGCGTCTGATACCCACTTTCAGAGCAGAATAAATCTTTAACCTTTTCAACTGGTATTTCCGACTGATAGGATACCATTTCAGCCGCTATTTCTCGGACTCTCTCATAGCGCTCCTTATCATACACATCGTTTCCATAAAAAAGTCCGGCCTGCGCAATACTCTGTAACTCTATCGCCCATTGCAGCCACTTTGCACTATTCTCCATGTCACGATCTCCTTCGTTGGCGTCCCCAGCTTTATTGCCCATAGTATGCATTCGCCCCGTGCTTGCGAAGATAGTGCTTATCCAGCAACTCATGTTGCATAGATTTTTCGGCCGCCCCCATTTGCTGCAAAGTCATGGTGTGATACGCCATCTTCGCCACCTGTTCCAGCACAACAGCGTGGTATACAGCCTCCTGCGGATCCCTTCCCCAGGCGAACGGCCCATGCTCCCGCACCAGCGCCGCTGGCACATCGCTGGCGGATATTCCTCTCGAGGCAAAGGTTTCAGCAATCACGACGCCTGTGTTTTTTTCATACTCTCCCCCAATCTCATTGGCTGTAAGCTTTCGCGTACATGGGACGGATCCGTAGAAATAATCCGCATGCGTCGTGCCAAGCGCCGGGATATCCCGTCCCGCCTGCGCAAAAATCGTCGCCCACGTCGAATGGGTGTGTACCACGGCTCCCGTCCCAGGAAAATGCTGATATAAAACCAAATGGGTAGGCGCGTCGGACGATGGCTTATAGCGCCCCTCTATGACATGCCCCTCCAAATCCAAGACGACCATATCCTCCTCCCGCAGCTGTGCATACTCGATTCCGGAGGGCTTGATCACCACATATCCTGAGTCCCTGTCATACGCGCTAACATTTCCCCATGTATAGATGACGAGCCCTTTTCGGACCAGCTCTAAATTTGCCTCAAGCACTTGTTGCCGCACTGCCTCTAGCATACCCCTTACCCCACTTCTATTGCTGGTTTATCTGATAAAGCTTAAACTGATCGTGAATAGACCCCATGGCCAATTCCACGTCCCTCTCATCGATCAACACGGAGATTTTAATCTCTGATGTGGAAATCATACGGATATTGACATGCGCATTGTACAGCGCTTCAAACATTTTGCTGGCAACGCCAGGATTGGAAATCATGCCGGCCCCAACGATGGACACCTTGGCGACGTCATCCGCGTACTGCAAATCCTGATATTTTAACTGTCCGGCGTTTTCCCGGAGGATCGCCAGCGAATCCTCCAGCGAATCCCTTGAGACGGTAAACGTAATATCCTTGGTCCCCTCGCGGCCAACCGACTGCAAGATAATATCCACATTGATGTTCTTCTGGGACAGCAAATTAAATAGTGTGAAGGCCATCCCAGGAACATCCTGGATTCCAACCACCGATATTCTGGCAACATTGGTATCGGCAGCTACGCCGCTGATCAGCATTCTTTCCACCTTAGCATCCTCCTTCACAAGGGTCCCTTCCGCCCTTGTCATGCTGGAGAGAACTTCCAGCACCACATTATATTTTTTCGCCATTTCCACCGACCGGTTGTGCAGAACCTTGGCCCCCATGGACGCAAGCTCCAGCATTTCATCGTAGCTGATTTCTTTTAATTTCACAGCGCTCTTCACAATGCGGGGATCTGCCGTGTAAACGCCCTCCACATCCGTGTAGATTTGGCATCGATCTGCATTCATAGCGGCCGCGATGGCAACGGCCGTGGTATCGGATCCGCCCCGCCCCAGCGTCGTCACATCATCGTACCGGTTGATGCCCTGAAAACCCGTAACAAGCACAACGTACCCGCGATCTAGCTCCATCTGCATCCGCTCCGTGTCGATAAGCTTTAACCGCGCATTGCCGTATACTCTGTTGGTGTGCATCCCTACCTGGAACGCATTCAACGAAATTGCCTTATAGTTCAAAGACTCCAGCGCCATTGCCATCAGGGCCACCGACTGCTGTTCCCCTGTTGAAATCAGCATATCCAATTCCCGCTTGGACGGGTTCGGAGAGATCTCTTTTGCTTTTGTAATCAGCTGATCCGTGGTCTTTCCCTGGGCGGATAACACTACGATGACTTGATGTCCCGCATCCACATCCTCACCGATCTGCCGTGCCACGCTGAACACTCTTTCCGCATTGGCCACCGAGCTGCCGCCAAATTTTTTTACAATCCGCAACGTCCCGTCCTCCTAGTTCTCCTGTCTCAACATGTGATCCATCATTTTGTAACCCTCCATATGAACGCCGAATGCGTCCGCGTACTCCTCGCAATAACAGGGCGTCTCGTCATGCAAAACCGGTTGGCTGCTGCGATAAATCATACAGGGGACTCCGCCGCGTGTATGGGTCTTAATCCGCACAGGCGTGGGGTGATCCGGCGTCACCGCCAAGACAAAGGGCTCTCCATCCTCCTCCATGGCCTCCAGAATCGGACCGATTATTTGGGCGTCAATCTGCTCGATAGAATAAATTTTTCCCTCCAGATCTCCGCCATGGCCACATTCATCCGGCGCCTCAACATGTATGTAAACCAAATCCACGCCTTCCCGCAAAGCCCGTATGGCCGCCTCGCCCTTTCCTGC
>CAUFVC010000367.1:0-2711 GCA_959029275.1 uncultured Eubacteriales bacterium
AATATGAGATTGACGCCGTGGATGGAACCGTTCTCAAATACGAGTTGGAACAGAAGCGCCCTGCCAGCTCCGGTACATCCCAGAGCTATATCGGGGAGGACGAAGCACGGACAAAGGCGCTCGCCCATGCGGGCCTCTCTTCATCCGACGTCCAGTTTATCAAAACAGAGCTGGACATCGATGACGGAAAGTGTTACTATGACGTGGAGTTTTACAGCGGCAATACGGAGTACGATTATGAGATTGACGCCTATGACGGCACGATCTTAAAATTTGACGCAGATGTGGAGGACTTTACCATCCCCACCGACGACAGCTCCACCGCCTACCTGGGCGACGCCAAGGCCAAAGCGATCGCCCTACAGCACGCCAATCTGACAGAGGGCGACGTGACCTTCACCAAAGTAAAACTGGACCGCGACGACGGCCGAATGATCTATGATGTAGAATTCTACGGCAGCAGCGGGGAATATGAGTATGAAATCGACGCTTTCAGCGGCGCAATCCTGGAATGGGACTGGGATAGGAAGCTTTCCGCTCAGAATGACTCTGTGCCGTCTGGCTATATCAGCCAGGACAAGGCGAAATCCATCGCGCTGGAGAGGGCTGGTCTCTCCGACTCATCGGTTACCTTTTATGAGGTGAAGCTGGACTACGACGACGGAAGAGCCGTCTATGAGCTGGAATTCAAAAGCGGGTCTATGGAGTATGAGGCGGAGATCGACGCTGTCTCCGGGGCCATCCTTGACTGGGACAGCGAGCGGGACTGAAAACAGGGACGTTGCCAACCAAATAGCGCAGGACACACGAAAAATGTGTCCTGCGCCATTCGCCAAGAATATTTCCCTATCGCGCTGAGGCAATGCCTCTTTTTTATTTTGTCCCAAACAGCCGGTCCCCCGCGTCGCCAAGTCCCGGTGTGATGTACCCATGCTCATTCAATTCTTTATCATAGCCCACAGTAAAGATCTCGATATCCGGGTGGACGGCCTCTATCGCCTTGATTCCAGGCTCGGCCACCACCAGGCACATAACCTTGATATTCTTTACGCCGCGGTTCTTCAGGAGGTTGACCGCCGCGATGATTGAGCCGCCTGTGGCGCACATGGGCTCCGTGATGATCACCGTCCGCTGCTCAATATCCTTCGGCATCTTGAAGTAATATTCCACCGGCGTCAGCGTCTCCTCATTGCGGTACAGCCCTACATGTCCCACCTTTGCGGCCGGAATGACTTCCAGCACGCCATCAACCATTCCTAAGCCCGCCCGCAGAATGGGGACAATCGCCACGGTTTTTCCGCTCACAATCTTCGATTTCATCTTTGCGATGGGTGTTTCTATCTCAATCTCCTCGAGAGGGAAATTGCGGGTAACCTCATAGGCCATCAAAATGGCGATTTCCTTGACGATGTTGCGAAAATCTTTGGAACAGGTATCCTTCGAGCGCAGCAGCGTCAGTTTGTGTTGTAACATGGGATGGTCCAATTGTGTGACAATCGACATGTCAATGCCTCCTTAAGTGCTGGATAGATTCTTTCTTCTGTCTATCATACAACGTATGGCGCGCGCATGTCAATATCAATTGGCAAAAAACCTCGAATTTCCGTCGCCGTTTCGCCGGCATCCATTCCTCCGCGGGCGGAATCATCGCCGCATCGTCAGCTGGGCAAATTTGGCTAGATCCTTAGGCCGGTACGCCCGAAAGATCTCGGCAACCTGCCGGTCAAAAGCCTGTGGATCGAAGGGCCTCGCTTCCTCCTCCTCCAGCATTCAGCGCAGCTCCCGGGAAAAACGGGTGTTCATGCGAATGAGGCGGTGTGCTGCCAGAGTGTTATCCACACAATCCACCAAAAACGCATCCAGAGAATACCCCTGCCCCTCCTCAAGATCGGGCAGCGCCTTCTTTCTGTCCGTCAAATGAGTGCTGTAGGCGGCGTCTGCCCAATTCAGGGACCCAATCTTGGACAAAAATAGCAGCACACCTCGCATATCAGCCACCGCCAGCTCAACCTTTCCGCTGGCAAATTCCGCAATCTCTTCCTCCGTCGGCCTTTGATACCGATAGATCAACATCATCGTATACGGCTCCACTGAGAAAACCGCTCCCTCTTCGTCAACCTTTGGCAGCGGAAAGGGCTGCCCCACTTGAAATTCTTGCACCTTCGTCACCTCATAATCGTCTGTTCTCGACCTGGTCCAACCCCGATCATCGTCACCGGAATCTGACAGATCTCCTCAACTCTCCCAATAAACCGTCTTGCCGCCTCTGGCAGCTCCTCATAGGTCTTACAAAAGTCAAGCTTTCCCCAGCCCTCGAATTCCTCATATATTGGCTCGCAATCTGCCAGCTCTTCCAGGCTGGCGGGAAAGTCGAATATCGTGTTCCCCTCACTTCTATATCCTGTGCAGAGCTTCACCACCGGCATATTGGCGCATACATCTAATTTGTTAAGCGCTATGGACTCCAGGCCGTTGGTCCGCACGGCCAGACGTCCCATTACGCCGTCAAACCAACCGACCCGGCGGGCAAGGCCCGTGGACGGCTCATATTCATTGCCCCGGTCGCGGAGCTCCTGGGCTTCTCCGCCAAATAGCTCCGTGGGAAAGGAACCTCCGCCGACTCTCGTGATATAGGCCTTCATGACGCCAAGGGTGTGATGAATCATTGCCGGTCCAATGCCAGCCCCGGTACACACGCCTCCCGCCGCTGA
>CAUFVC010000368.1:0-2710 GCA_959029275.1 uncultured Eubacteriales bacterium
GGGACAAAAACGTTCTGTTGTTTGGCATTGAGCAGGATTTGGACTATGTGGCAGCCTCTTTCGTCCGCCGGGCAAAAGATGTGGTGGAGATGCGAAAATTTTTACAAGAAAATGGCGGCGGCTATCTAAAAATCATATCGAAGATTGAAAATCAGGACGGCGTTCAAAATATCGACGAAATTTTGGAGGTGTCCGATGGGATCATGGTGGCAAGGGGGGATCTGGGAGTCGAAATTCCGACGGAGGTTGTCCCTCTCGTTCAAAAGGAGCTGATCGCAAAGGCCAACGCAAAATCCGTCCCCGTAATTACGGCCACACAGATGCTGGACTCTATGATTCGCAATCCAAGACCGACTAGAGCGGAGGCCAGCGATGTCGCCAATGCGATTTATGACGGCAGCGACGCCATCATGTTATCGGGCGAGACGGCCAATGGCGCTTATCCTGTTGAAAGCGTCGCAACGATGAGTCGAATAGCCGATGCGATTGAACATTCGGATGATTATAAAGAGAAGATGGAGCATATCAACGCGAATATTGATATGAACATTACCAATGCCATTAGCCACGCGGCATGCGTTACGGCGAGAGAGCTCGGTGCGTCCTGCGTCGTCACTGTCACTCACGGAGGCAGCACAGCCAATCTCATTTCTAAGTTCCGCCCTTGCTGTCCGATTGTGGCGAGCACGGTTGATCAGCACGTCTGCCGCCAGATGAATTTGTATTGGGGTGTCTACCCGGTGTTGGCAAAGGAAGAGAGCCGCACGGAGATGCTGTTCCGAAGTGCGGTCAAGAGCTGTATCGACTGCGGCTTTGCCGGCGATGGGGACATCATCGTCATAACGGCCGGCGTACCGCTGGGGATTTCAGGAAGCACGAATATTTTGAAGGTTCACACGGTAGGAAATGTCATTGCAAAGGGAAAAGGGACCGGCAAAGGGTCTGTCTTTGCAAAGCCTCGCATTTTAAAGGTCGTGGATCAGGCAAAGAAAGGATTCAATAACGGGGATATTCTTGTGGCGTATGCAACCAACAACGATTATCTGCCATATATGAAGAAGGCGAGCGCTATTATTGTTGAGGATGCAACGGATCCGGAGGAAAACCATGCTGTCATTGTGGCAAGAGCACTGGATATCCCTGTAGTGTACGGGACGAAGGACGCCGTAGAGCTAATCAGCCGATTCCCAGTGATCACAGTGGATCCGGAGAGAGGTTTTATTTTCAATGGGCATCCCGGCGACAATAACGAGCAATATGTCATCGATAATATTTGATGGAGAGCTGGCCGTCCGCTCACTCTACAGTTGGTGGAAGTGCAGTGGAAAGATCAGCGAGGGAGGATGGGACAGGTATCGTCCGATTTTCACGGATCGCTGTATCGCCTAGTAGGGCGATACAGAATGCCTCATAGGCCTCATCGAGAGTAGGAGAGCCCTCCTGACCTGTCTCGATCATCTCAATCAGCGTGAGAAGCTGAGCCCACATGTTCTTATATTTGCTGGGAATATTGATGGTGTGGTAGACCCCATCATCTGCACAGTAATATTCAAGCAGATCGCCTTCCTCGCGGTCAAAAAGGCGATTTTCCTTCAAAGTGATGCGAATACGACCGCGCGTACCGATAAACTCTTTTAAATTTTCCGAGGCCATCGATTTAGACCAGCCGGCTTCATAGTAAGCACTGGCGCCGTTGGACAAGGTCATGGTTAAGATTCCGTGGTCATATATCGGTGCTTTGGTGTGAATGGCCGTTCCGACCCCTGATATGGATGTGATCGAAAGCCCTGTAAACCAGCGGATAACATCAATGTAGTGAACGCCGCAGTCCACGATGGGAGGACAATCGTGAAGAAGAGCCTGATATCGCTTTGGCTCCATCGTATGATGGTTCTGTGCCATGCGGATCAGGCGGATATCCCCGATGGCGCCCTCCTGGATCAGCTTTGCGGCGCGTTGATACGTTAGATTATGGCGAAGCACATGGGCGATTAACACTTTAGGGTCCGAACTCTTGACCAGATCATAAAAGCGGCGGGCGTCACGGAAATTGGCAGCCGTCATTGGCTTTTCGCACAAAACATGCTTTCCGGCTGCTAGACAATCTTTTAGAATTGCGAAATGGGAGCCCGCATAGGTGGCGATGATGACAATGTCAACATCTTCGCGGCTCAAATAGGGGCGGTAGTCCGTTCCATAGCTGAGAGCGCCATATTTTCTGGCAAAAGCTTGCGCCTGCTTCTCAACGAGATCGACAACGCCGGCGATACGGATGCCATCGCGGTAATAGATATCCTCAATATGAGATTCTCCAATATGTCCACATCCAATTAGAACAATTCCATATGTTTTTTTCATTGCGTCCTCCAGATAAATCTCTATTCGGGAGCGTTAGCGGTGAGGCAACTTCTGCCATGAGAGCTGCTTGTGACGCTCCGGCACAAATACACTATGCTACTTCTATAACCAATTTAGTTTATCACAGAAAGTGTAAAAAAACAATTCCTATCCTGTCTGAACTTCTATAAGTCCTACTATAGCGGATTGTCGGGGTCAACGCAATGCAGAAAAAAATTGTATGCATGGAGAAATCAACTATTCCCTTTTATATGGCTGCTTGTACCGATATTGTAATCTATTTTCTGAAAAAATCAAAAAAAAGTGAAAAAAGGAGTTGACAGAAGAAGGGAGGTGTGGTAATATAATAAAC
>CAUFVC010000369.1:0-2694 GCA_959029275.1 uncultured Eubacteriales bacterium
GAATCCGCAGGCAATTGACCTCTACCAGAGCCACGGCATCGATTTGTTCAGAGAGCGCTTAGAGATCGCGGTATGCGCCCAGCACAATAACGGCGGGTTGAGCGGAGATGTGCAGTGGGAGAGCAATATCGGCGGGTTTTATCCCATTGGCGAGGTCAACGGCAGCCATGGCGTATACAGGCCTGGTGGCACGGCTCTCAACGCAGGCCAGTGTGGAAGTCTCCGCGCGGCGTGGCACATTGCGTCGAAGGAAAAAGGGGAGGCGCCTTCCCATGATGAGATGACGGCGTGGTGCATGGACGCCATCCGGGAGCGGATTGAGCAGCTAGAGCGGGTTGTACGGAGGCGTAGCGCCACTTCCAATCTAGGCGCGACGCGAATGCGGATCGGAGAGCGGATGAGCCGGCACTGCGCACATATTCGGGAGGCCGCCGCACTGCGGGACGTGGCGGACGCTGCAAAACAGGAGATTGTAAACTATTGGCAGACGGTCACCGTCACCGAACCGGCACAGCTGCCGGCTGTGATGATCAACTACGATCTCCTGCTGGCCCAACAGGTTTATGCGGCGGCTATGGCCCAAGCCATCGAGGATGGCGTTGGTAGCAGGGGATCCTACCTGGTCATCAAACAAGATGGAAAACCGGTACACCCCGAGCTCGCGGGCGAGATTCGATTTGTCGAGGATGATGGGAGCCATAAGGGGCAAATCCAGGAAGCATCTTTGGAGGGCGGCGAGGTTCGGATTCAGTGGAGGCAAGTTCGGCCGATCCCACAGACAGAACAGTGGTTTGAAACGGTTTGGAAGGCCTATGAAGAGGAGCGGCCGTAGTATCAGCACACACATAAAAGGAGGCGTTGCCGCATGAAAACGTTAAAGATTAATTTACTGTATCGCTGTACTGCAAAATGTTCCCACTGCCGTTTTTTTTGTGAAAATGAATCGGACATTGTGACACCGGATTTTGAGACGCCCTATGCTGTTGCCAAGGGGTTGAAAGAAAACTTTGGGCTAGATATGGCGGTGGTTCTGGGAGGGGAGCCCACCCTTTTTAGGGAAGAAACCATACGGCTTATCCGGAGAATACATGCCCTGGGTGTGTACACAAGGTTGGAGACAAATGCCTGGTGGGCGGAGTCTTATGAGAAAGCGCTGGAGCTTGTATCAGCCTTAAAGGAGACGGAAACGGAGGTGATGCTAAGTCTGGATGCGTTCCATGAACCCTTTGTTCCGGCACGGCATGTGGCGAATGCAGTTAAAGCTTGTATTGATGCAGGGCTTCGGTATAATCTTGAAGTGCCATATCTGGATCCCATCCATAAAGAGCATACGCTTGACAAACGGACGGAATCCCTGCTCAATCAGCTATGCGCAGAATTTGATACGGAGATTCCCAAATATGAGGGAGGCATCCTGTTTACCGGGCGTGCCGCAGATGAATTTGGAGATCTGTTCGCACAGAATAGAGGCATCCCCACAGAGCTATGTACAAAAGTGCCGTGGTGGGGGGATAGCGACATCGAAACCTTGGATCTGCTCATTCTTGAACCCGGAGGATATATCACCAAGGGCTGTGGGATCGCTATTGGGAATGTGCATGAGCAGGATCTGAAGGAGATGTTAGAGCAGTACGATGCATACAAGCACCCAATTTTCAAAATCCTGTTGACTGAGGGACCACTGGGGTTGGCAAAGTTGGCGGAACAATATGGATATAGAATGAAAGATGAGTATGCCGATAAATGTCATCTGTGCCAAGAGGCCAGACGCGTTTTGAAACCCTATTTTCGTGATATATTAAAGCCAGACCAGCATTACACAGCGCCAACCGATACGTAAGTCCTGGGGAGGTCCAGAATAGAAAAATGTGAGGCGCCCCCTGTCACGCAGACAGAGGGCGCCTCACGAGTTTGCGGACCATGGTTTTATCCAAATAAGTGTGTCTGTGTTTCCCGTCCGGCGCTGCCATCCACTTGCAGTCCATGATCCTCTTGGTACTTTCGCACTGCCTTTTCCAAGCCTGGCCCAAAGCTCCCATCCAGTCCCTTGGGGTCATACCCTTTACAATATAGAGCGGCCTGCACGAGCCAGGTGATATTTCCCTTAATGCCCTTTTTCGTGTAGACGATTGCCGCTTTTGTAGCAGGGCCTAAGCTGCCGTCAACTGCCAACCCTTTATGATACTGCTGATTGAGTTCTGTTTGCAGTCCGATGATCAGCGCCTTTTTCGTCGCCGGGCCATACTGCCCATCCACTGCAAGCCGTGTCCCATAGCGCGCGTTCAGTGTCTCCTGGATTTGCCGGATTATGGCCGCATTCGATGGCGTTGCGGCTGTCTCTCTGTGGCTAAAGGTATCCGTTCCATATCCTATAGCGTCATACTGTAGGTGTGGCTGGTCCGCAAAGGATCTCCATTCACCGCCCCATGTGAATCCAAGACTTTTGGCGCGTTCAATTGCCCGTTGGATATCTGCTCTTGCGTAGCCATTCCAATCCACCCCTCCCTTAGAGTCTACAACCGGCACAAAATCTAGAGCCTGTCCCACCAAATGGTAGGAGCGCATAGTCTGGCTGACGCCATTTTTTACGTTTTCCTCCTGCTGCTGTTTCGTCCGGAGCGTATCATAAATTAACACTTCCGGGGCTGTCTCACTAAGAGAGGCGCGAAAAAGAACAAAGCCCGGCTCTTGCGC
>CAUFVC010000370.1:0-2659 GCA_959029275.1 uncultured Eubacteriales bacterium
GCCAAAGCAATCCAGAGTTTCCGCCACGTGCGGAACTTTTTATCGGGGGAAAACAGGAACTTCATCTCAGCATCCGCATACCGCGCGGACAGCGGCGACTCATACGTATTCTTCAAATTGACAACCTCCATCAATCTCTTCTGATCGGCACACAATATTTATTTTCTTTCGAAGCCATGGAATGGCTTGGGACAGCGGCCGGATAACGCCCAGAGAAACAGGCATCACAGTAATGCCCACAATCGCTCTCTATCCCCAACATCTTCGGCAGATTTTCCAACGCTAGGAACTCAATGGAGTCTGCAAAGCTCATCTTGCCAATCTCCTCAATCGTATGCTTACAGGCGATCAGCTCGTCTTTGGAGGGGATGTCCGTCCCGTAATAGCAAGGCCAAAGGAACGGTGGGGAGCTGATGCGCAGATGGACTTCCTTCGCACCGGCGTCCTTGAGCATGGACACAATCCGCGCGCATGTCGTACCACGCACAATGGAGTCGTCCAGCATTACGACGCGTTTCCCTTTGACTGCCGTGCCCAGGGCGTTCAGTTTGATGCGCACGCTGCGTTCCCGCGAAGCCTGATCCGGCTTGATGAAGGTACGCCCGATATAGCTGTTTTTGACAATGCCCTTCTGGTAGGGGATGCCGGACTCCTCGCTATATCCAATCGCCGCGTCGATCCCGGACTCAGGCACACCGATCACCATATCGGCATCCACGGGATGCTGGCGAGCCAACAGGCGCCCGGCCTCTTTGCGTGCCTCGTAGACGCTGATGCCATCCACCACGCTGTCCGTACGGGCAAAATAAATGTATTCAAACACGCAAAGGGATTTTGCAGCTTTATTGGGGAGCGTCATCGAGCGGAGGCCGTCTTTATCCGCCACGACAATTTCACCGGGCTCCACATCACGCACGAACTCTGCCCCACACGCATCAAGCGCACAGGTCTCCGAAGCAAACACATAGCTGTTCTCCACGCGGCCAATGCAGAGCGGACGGAACCCGTTCGGGTCGCGTACGGCAATCAATTTTTGGGGGCTCATCACAATCATGGAATAGGACCCCTGAACCTTCGGCATCGCACGGTAGACCGCCTCCTCTATGGAGGGGGCCTTCACGCGCTCCCGCGCGATGAGGTAGGCAATCACTTCTGAATCAATCGTGGTTTGAAAAATGCAGCCGCGATGCTCCAGTTCATGCCGGAGCTCATAGGCATTGCTCAGGTTTCCATTGTGTGCAATCGCCAACGTTCCCTTGATGTATCGCATGACAAGCGGCTGGGAGTTTTCCCGGACGCTCGCGCCCGCGGTGGAATACCGCACATGGCCGACAGCGATCTGGCCCTTCAATTCCCGCAGAATTTTATCATTGAAGGTCTCCGTCACCAATCCCATATCTTTATAACAGGAAATGACCCCCTGGTCGTTTACGGCAATGCCGCAGCTCTCTTGCCCTCTGTGCTGGAGGGCCAAGAGCCCGTTGTATGTGGCATATGCAGGGTTCAATGCGCCATCCATCGAATAGACGCCGAATACACCGCACTCCTCATGCGGTTTCGAATAATCAAACTCCATTACAGAACCGTTCAAAAGCTCACCGTCCTAATCAAATTATGGATTGTCAAACGAACCGGCCGGGCAAGCGCTTAAAGCCCGATGCGCTTCATCATCTCGGCATACGCCTCTTCTACGCCGCCCAAATCTCTGCGGAAGCGGTCCTTATCCAGCTTCTCATGGGTATGGACATCCCAGAAGCGGCAGGTGTCCGGGGAAATCTCATCGGCAAGGACAATTTCGCCATCTGCCGTCTTTCCGAATTCCAGCTTAAAGTCGACCAAAATAACATCGAGCTTCTTGAAGTATTCCTTCATCACCTCGTTGACCTTGAACGCCATCGCCTTGATGGTGTCGATCTCTTCCTGGGTGGCCAGGCCGAGCGCCAAAGCGTGATAATCGTTGATCAGCGGGTCGCCCAGGTCGTCGTTCTTATAGGAAAACTCGATGGTCGGCTGGGCAAACTCGATGCCCTCCTCCACGCCGTAACGCTTTGCAAAAGAACCGGCGGAAAGGTTGCGGATAATCACTTCCAGCGGGACAATCGAAACCTTTTTCACCAATGTCTCGCGGTCGCTCAGTTCCTCAACAAAGTGGGTCTTAACGCCGTGCTTCTCCAGCAGCTGGAACATAAAGTTGGACATACTATTATTGACAACGCCTTTTCCCACAATCGTGCCCTTTTTCTGGCCATTGAACGCCGTTGCGTCGTCCTTATAATCAACAATGCAGAGGTTCGGATCGTCCGTTGCAAAGACCTTTTTGGCTTTTCCCTCATAAATCTGCTCACACTTTTTCATGATGAAAATCCTCCTAGTTCGATTCAATTTAAAAAGTCGGGAAACAGGCATTGCCGGGGGTAAAAGCCCCCGGCGCAGACCGGTTTAGATAAAGTTTAAGAAGCTGGATACCGTCGTAATATCGATGACCGACAGCTGCGTCGTCTCCACGTGCTGCGCGCAGGTCAGGAATGCATTCGCGGTGTCCAACGAGGTCAAGCACGGGATGCCGGCCTCTACTGCATTGCGGCGGATGAGATAGCCGTCGCGGTTATGCGCTACGCCCTTCGAAGGCGTGTTGATGACCAGGTCGATCTTTCCGGAC
>CAUFVC010000371.1:0-2649 GCA_959029275.1 uncultured Eubacteriales bacterium
ATCATCAGTTTCGATTTGTCCCAAGGAGAGCTGTATTCTCGTTTTATATTCAGATAGATTGCTTTCCAGCTCAGAACACAGCTGTCCCAGACGGCGAGTAACCTGGTCATAGAGTTTGGTGTCAAAAATGCGGCGAAAGATGTCCTGTTTTTTTGAGCTCTCTGCCTCAAGAAGCTCCTGAAATTCTCCTTGAGGGAGCATCACGATCTGTCGAAACTGCTTATAATCTAAGCCTAAGATTTCCTGAATCTTTGCGTTGACGCTGTCTACACCGGAGATGATGGTACCGTCATCCAGAGTGAGAACTGCTTTGGCAGGAAAAACCTTGAGGCTTTTCTTGTCCCTGCCCAGCCGCAGCTGTTTTGGATAACGCTCGATGAAATAATTTTTTTCACGGACAGAAAATTGGAGTTTGACAAAGCAAAGGGTGGTGTCGTCTGCGTGCTGGCTTTTGAAATTCTCACTTTCCCGGCTGGCGGAACTGGCCTTTCCATATAAAGCAAAGGCGATCGCGTCAAAAATACTAGTCTTACCAGCGCCGGTTGGACCTGTAATCAAGAAAAGGCGGGTATTGCCTAGTACACGGAAGTCCAAGGTAGTCTCTCCAGCATAAGGCCCAAAAGCATTCATGGTGAGCACAATTGGCTTCACTGTTCGTCACCACCTTCCTCGTTTCTACGCACCTGTTCAAAAACATCGTTCATAATTTGAAACTGTTCTTCATTGAGGGTTTCGCCTTTGACCGCTTCGTAGAATTCTGTGAAAAGATCTTCCATGCCTTTTTTCGCGATATGGGAGGAAGAAGCAGGATGTAGCAAAATTTCTTCATCTTGTTTGACCATGCGAATGCCCAGTACATTGGGATAGATTGCCCTGAGTTTGCTCATAGCATCTAGGACAAAGCCGTCGTCGAGGAGATTAACAAACACATAATCCTCCAGATTCTGTTCTGGGAGCATGGTTCGATCGATCAACTCCGACAGGTAGCCGGTGAGAACCCGTAGATCCCGCAAAGGCGTCAGAGGTATTTTTTTAAAATCCACTTGACCTTTGGGACCCATTTCTACCATAGTGACGGATTTGCTATGTTCCGCTTCACTGATAGAATATTTTAGCGGAGATCCAGAATACCGCATCCATTCTGTACCTACCTTCTGTGGCGCATGAAGATGTCCGAGGGCCACATAATCAAAACAGTCAAAAACAGAGGCATCCACAATGTCGGTCCCGCCTACGCTTACTTCACTTTCGCTGAAGATTAGCTTATCTGGCTCACTCTGTCCTTCTGAGGAAAATTTTCCAAAGAAGCTGTGTCCCACGAGAATATTACGCTGGGAGGCGTCGATTCGATCTACGTTGAGCCGCATGAGCTGTGCATAACCGCTGCTTAAGGTCTCTGGCGTTTCTAATTGTGGAAAAGCCGATAGTTCGCTTCTAATGGTGGGAAGATCCACATAAGGAACCAACCAGAAGTGGATTTCTCCATAGGCGTCGGATAGGGTGACCTGTCGTAGCTTGGGGGAAAAGATAGACTCCATATAAAGCCCCTGAGCTTCATAAAGCCGGCTGGCAAAGGCAAGACGTTTGCCTCCGTCATGATTTCCGGAAATGGCGATGACTGGCAGATGAAGCTGCATGGTGAGTTTGCTGAGAAAGTCATCCAAAAGAACCACAGCCTCACTGGGAGGGATGGAACGATCATAAAGATCGCCGGCAATAACGACGCAGTCAGCTTTTTCCTGAAGGGCAATGTCGCAGATTTGATCTAGGATATAGGCTTGATCCTCCAAGAGGCTAAAATCGTTCAGGTTTTTTCCAATGTGCAGGTCTGAGGTATGCAAAATCCGCAATGCAGAGCTCCTTTCTGTCCGATGGCCTTTTCTTTTTATTGTATCCTGTTTCGCCTTTTGGTGCAAGGAGGTACGGCAGCGCAGAAGCAGACATATTTAGCATCTAAAAAGAATAAAATGGGACTGGCAGTAAAAACAGCGATGGGCGCCGGCCATTTTCCGCGCAGATGGCTGACGGAGAGAAACTTTATTGGGAGCGCGGAGAAAAGGACGGAGAGCGATGAGAAAGAAAATGGAAAAGACTGGGGAACAACCATTGACAGAGGGATTAACCCAGGTACAGGCACAGAAACGTCTGGAAGAATTCGGTGAAAATGTGCTGACGGGAGGCAAGAAAATTAAGGCATCCCATATTTTTGCCGCCCAATTCAAGGACGTCATGGTGATGATTTTGCTGGTGAGTACGATCTTATCCGTGTTGATGGGGGAAGTGACTGAAGCCATTACCATCATCGTGATTGTGCTTCTCAATGCACTTTTTGGCTTTTTTCAGGAGTTTCGCACCGAAAAAACATTGGATAAGCTAAAAAATATGGCGGCGCCTCAGGCCACAGTGATACGGGATGGGATTCCAGTTATCATTCCCGCATCCCAAATTGTCAGGGATGATGTGATCCTTCTAAAAGCAGGGGAGCGGGTTCCCGCCGATGGAGTATTATTGGATGCCAGTTCACTCTTTAGTGATGAATCTCTGCTCAGCGGGGAATCGGTAGAGGTGGAAAAGCTGCCCTCCACAGATTTAACCCAACCGCCCCGGCTGCATCGGAAGGATAGGGTTTATATGGGTACGGTAACAACA
>CAUFVC010000372.1:0-2632 GCA_959029275.1 uncultured Eubacteriales bacterium
TGCCGTCAACTGCGCGCGTTCCTTTGTCGGTAACGAGCCCTTCGCCGTCCTATACGGCGACGACGTCATCATCGGGGAGGATCCGGTCTGTGCCCAGCTGATCCGCGCCTACGAGGAGTTCGGCCTCGGTGTGTTGGGCGTGAAGGAAGTGACGCCGGAAGCGATTACAAAATACAGCTCCCTGAAAGTCGAGCCGATTCACGACAATTACTATAAGTGTACGGATATGGTGGAAAAGCCCACGCCGGATAAGATCCTTTCTCTGTTTTCCATCCTGGGCCGCTGCGTCCTGACTCCGGACATCTTCGACATTTTGGACAACACAAATCCCGGCGCCGGCGGGGAGATTCAGCTGACCGACGCGATGGGGACCATGGCACGCAGCAAAGGGATGGTTGCGGTGGATTTCACCGGCACACGCTACGACATGGGCAATAAGCTCGGCATCATGCAGGCTTCGGTCGAGGTTGCGCTTCAGCACCCAGAGATTGGAAGCGCTTTCCGGGCATATCTAAAGGAAATCAGCAAAACCCTGTAAAATTTTAGTTGACGCATCGGTTTATCGCTGTTATAATTATGTCTGTTAGCCATATTCTTGGCTTTCTATCCTTGCTCCGGAAGTTCTATCCGGGGCCTAACGTCCAAAAGGAGGTGCAATACAATGCCAGAAGTAACAAATTCCTATGAGACCGTTTTCATTCTTTCCACCAAGTTGGGAGAGGACGGCATCGCATCCTTGGTCCAGAAGTTCAAGGATCTGATCGCTGCAAACGGTACGGTCGACGGCGTGGATGAGTGGGGCAAGCGCAGACTTGCATACCTCATCAACAAAGAGGCGGAGGGCTATTATGTTCTGATCGATTTCACGAGCGTGCCTGCCTTCACCGCAGAACTGGACCGTATCTACAAGATCACCGACGGTGTTCTTCGTTCCTTGATCATCAAGAAAGAGCCGGAAAAGGCAAAGAAAGAGTGATCTGAATGCTCAATGTTGCTGTTTTGATGGGCCGCCTTGTGGCTGACCCAGAGTTGCGCCATACGGCCAACGATATTTCTGTGACGAGTTTTACACTCGCTGTGGACCGTTCGTATGTAAAGGCCGGTTCCGACCGGCAGACCGATTTCATCGATATTGTCGCTTGGCGGAGCACCGCGGATTTTGTATGCAAATACTTCCGCAAGGGGCAGCTGGTGGCTGTGCAGGGTTCGATTCAAACGCGCACCTACACGGATAGCCAGGGCAATAAGCGCAAAGCCTTTGAAATCGTTGCGGACAATGTCCATTTTGCCGAGCCAAAGCGTGATTCCTCCGCTGGAGGCGGTTACGCAGGGGGAAATTATGGCGGTGGCAACTACGAGAACAATTATCACTCCAGAATGGAGCCGATCCCAGAACAGCCCGCTCCCGCTTACACAAGCGGCAATACGGGTGATTTTGAGGAGATCCCCTCCGACGATGATCTGCCGTTCTAATTCCATTTGACTGAAAAGACTGAAAAAAGGAGGTTTCCGTTATGGCATACGGTGATAGACCCGAGCGCGATAACCGCCGTCCGGGTGGACGCAAAGGCCGCAAAAAGGTTTGCAGCTTCTGCGTAGACAAAATTGAAACCATCGATTACAAGGATGTCGCAAAACTGCGCCGTTTTATCTCTGAGAGAGCAAAGATTCTGCCCCGCAGAGTAACCGGCACTTGCGCGCGCCATCAGCGTCAGCTGACGGTAGCGATTAAGCGCGCCCGTCATCTTGCGCTGCTCCCGTTCAGCAGCGACTGATAAAACAAAATATGGCAAGCTATATTAGCTTTGCATATGGAAGATGCGGGTGCGCTGCGCCCGCATCTTTTTTTGTAATCCCGGACAGGTCTGTTTCCTTCTTCCCTCTGAAAACCTTTTGGAATACAGGCCGCTGTCCTTTCAGAACAGGAGTTTTGTCATGCTGATTGATGCACATGTTCACATGTTTTCCGAAAAAATCGCCCAAAAAGCGTTGACCAATCTCGCCAACATCTGCAAAAGCCCCTATTTTACAAACGGCACCCTATCCGATACAAAGGAAAAACTGAAGAGCTGGGGCGTCGATGCGGCCATGGCGATGAACATCGCCACCAAGCCGACCCAACAGACCGTAGTCAACAATTGGGCCGCTTCGATCGATGATCCTACCATCTATGGCTTCGGTTCCGTCCATCCCGACGCGCCGGACGCACTCGACGAGCTGCAACGGATTAAGGACCTCGGCCTATATGGGGTAAAGCTACATCCGGATTACCAGGGCTTTCTCATTGACGATCCCAAAATGTTCCCGATCTATGATGCTATCTCCTCCCTGGGATTGCCTGTAACGTTCCACACGGGCTGGGACCCCCTCTCCCCTGATTTGATTCACGCCACGCCGCAGGCAGTGGCCAAAGTGGTCAAGCTCTTCCCGCATATGACGGTCATTGCCGCGCATATGGGCGGGATGGCACGCTAGCAGGAGGCGGAGGAGTATGTCGCCGGCTTACCGCTTTACAGCGACTCCGCGATGTCCGCCCGCCTGTGCTCCCCGGAGCAGTTTGAGCGCCTGGTCTCCAAGCATGGGTCTGAGCGCGTCCTGTTCGCCAGCGATTGCCCGTGGAGCCGTTCTTGCG
>CAUFVC010000373.1:0-2620 GCA_959029275.1 uncultured Eubacteriales bacterium
GTCTCAAATTGATATGTACGTTTTGACATGCGAAGTCCTTCTTTCCGTAATTTTCTCGATTTGGCAAGCGCATCCGAATGGCCATGCGAAGCTGAAAAATCAAGGCATAGGAAGTAATTCTACAATTCCTATAGAAAAAGTATGAATATACTATATACCATACAATACCCGATGTCAAGAATTTTTTGGAAAGCTAGCCGCAGAAATTCAGGTACGATGGAGTGGGAATCGGATTCCGGCAGAATTCCGAATTTCCTCCATAACAATGCTCACATCAAGAGATAGGGCGGAAGCAGCCTCGTATTCTTCGCGGTTAGAGCCGGGATTGAGAATATAGCGCGCGAAATCCCGCGCTTCACCGCTCATAAGCACATCCTTCTCATCACTTCCCCATACAAAGATTTCCGTGCCATCCCTCTGTACCAGAGTGATTCCCCCCAGCTGGGAAATCGACTGAATGCGAAGGGTACCCTCATCTCCTATGATCTCCGATCCGATGCGGTCCTGGCCGACTTTGGAGTAGCTAATGTTGATGTGTTTATCTTGATATACAAAAACACAGTTTCCGACGCCGTCGGCGCCAGTGGGGAGAAAGAGCGCATCCGCGCGAAGAGATGCCGGCATTCCAAATAGATCGATAACGGGATAGACACAGTATATGCCCAAGTCCATCAGGGCCCCTGTGGCAAAGGCCGGATTAAAAATGTTGGGGAGGCCGCCGTCCAACAGGGACGGATATTTCGATGAGAGCTGGGAAAAGTCGATCCGGGCCGAATAAATTCGTCCCAACTTTTTGACGGCGTCGTGGAGTACACGGCGCGCGGGCAGATGCATCATCATGATCGCTTCCATGTAGATAAGGCCTTTTTCTTTGGCGATGCGCTGAAGAACCCGCAACTCCTCCGGCTGGACGACAGCGGGTTTTTCGCAGATGACATGTTTTCCGTGTTCTAGGAAGAGTTTACTCTGGGAATAATGTAAAGAATTGGGACTTGCAATGTAGACGGCATCGATATCCGGACAGGCTGCCATGGATGCGAGGTCGGTAAAAAGCCGTATCTCACCGGCGTACTTGGACGCAAATCGCACAGCGCCCTCCTCTGTGCGAGAATAGACAGCGGCCAGATGTAGCTCCGGGACCATGGCGGCGCCTCTGATAAAAGCATCGGTGATCCATCCGGTTCCAACGGTTGCATAGCGAATCATGTAGACCTCCATTCCGCCGCTCTGGGCGGCCGGTTGATTGATAAGCCCATTCTACCCGCTTTTTCAGGGAATGTCAAGAAAAGGCAGACAAGGGGTTGACAAAGAGGAAGAGGCTGTCTATACTATTAGATGCAAATCATTTGCATTTGCAGTGCAAAGGAGAATGACCATGAAAAAAAGATACGGTATACTGTGCTTACTTTTGAGCGCTCTGATCATGCTGCCGGCATGCCGCACGGCGGAGATTGAACAGGAGGGGATCACCGTCGTTGCCACCCTGTTCCCCCAGTATGATTTTGCAAGACAGATTCTAGGAGACAGAGGGTCGGTCAAGCTGCTGCTGCCTCCTGGCACGGAGGCTCACTCCTACGATCCTACGCCGCAGGACATGGTAACGATGGAGAAAGCCAGCATATTGATTTATACAAGCGACGAGATGGAGCCATGGGCAGCGAAAATCATTGAGTCGGGAAATCTGCAAAATACTCGCATTGTGGACGCGAGTGAGAATATTGTTCTGCTGGATGAAAATGAGGAGGAGCATGGGGAAGAGGGACATGCCCATGGAGAGAAGGATCCCCACTATTGGCTCGATCCCAATAACGCTGTTCGCATGGTGGACACCATTGAAAGCGCAGTGATCGAAGCGGACGCGGACAATGCGGCGTATTACCAGGAAAACGCCGAAGGTTTGAGACAGCAGCTGCGGCAACTCGATCAGGAGTGCCGTGAACTGGCGGAGGAGCTGACGAACAAAACGATTCTGTGCGGCGGCCATTTTGCTTTCGGATACTTTGCCAAACAGTACGGATTTACGTACCGGTCCCCGTACAAAGGATTTTCAGCGGATTCAGAGCCAACCCCACAAAACATTGTTGAACTGGTTACAGCGATGGAGGAGACGGGATCCCACGCCATCTTTTACGAGGAACTCATTCAGCCAAAAGTCGCAGAGGTCCTAGCAAAAGAAACGGGTGCGTCTATGTATCTGCTCCACGGGGCTCACAATATTTCAAAAGAAGAATTGGAGAGGCAAGTGAGCTATGTCTCCATCATGGAGCAGAATTTGCAAAATTTGCGGGAAGGGTTGACGTCATGATACTGCGGGTTGAGGATCTATCCTATAGTTATGGGCGGGAGGATGCGCTGGCGCATATCTCCTTCCAAGTGGCGGCCGGGGATTATGTGGGGATCATTGGAGCCAACGGGTCAGGCAAAAGCACGCTGCTCAAATGCCTGGCCGGGTTGTTGACCGGGTACAGGGGACAGATCCTCTTCGACGGGCAGCCTAGAATTGGATATCTGCCGCAGCAAGGCCCCGAATACCGCGCCCAATTCCCCATATCGGTCGAAGAGGTGACAGCCATGGGGATTCTAGCCTTGAAGCCACATCCAAGAATCTATGCGAGAGAAG
>CAUFVC010000374.1:0-2615 GCA_959029275.1 uncultured Eubacteriales bacterium
GAAATCCCTGGTACTCTCCCCCCGCCAAATGCCTGTGGCCGTGACAGAGAAACAGGCGGCGGCCTTCAAACTCCAAAACCTGTTGCGGCGGGGCGGCCGTGCCGGAATCGCCATTGCCGGCCACTAGATAAAACGGCAGATTCGGGTACACCTTCGCCGCTTCCCTGGCGTCCCGCGCATAATCTCCCAGGTGGATCACGCCGTCAACAGACGCCCCCCACTGGGATAGGACCTTCCACAGAGCAGCCATGGCGCCGTGGGTATCGCTGATCACTAAAAATTTCATTCTCTGCCTCTCTTACTTCACAGAAACTCCCGCTCTAATTGGTCTCGCATCTTCCGCAGCGCCTTTCCCCGGTGGGAGATCTTGTTTTTTTCCTCCGGCGTCAACTGCGCCATCGTCTTCCCATACTCGGGGACAAAGAAAATGGGGTCATAGCCGAATCCGCCGTTTCCCGCTGGTTCCTCGCTGATATACCCCTCCACTGTCTGGCGCAGACAGACTTCGCGGCCATCCGGCGTCACCGCTGCGATGGCGCAGACATACCGTACACTTCTGTCCTCCCCCTTGGCCTCCGCCAGCTTGTCCAAGATGATTCTATTCTTAATCTCATAGGGCGTATCCACACCCAGAAAGCGCGACGAATACACGCCCGGCGCTTTCCCCAAAAAGTCAATCTCAATTCCGGAATCATCCGACATGACCAGGACGTTATCTCCCGTGCCGGACAGCGCCCGGAAAACAGCTCTCGCCTTAAGCAGGGCATTCTCCTCAAAGGTCGTCCCCGTCTCCTCAATCTCAAGATGCACGCCCGCCTCGTCCATGGTCATCACGGGGATCCCTTGGAAGATCTCCCGTATCTCCCGGAGCTTACCCTCATTCCGCGTTGCAAATACAAGCTTATCCATCCGTCGATCTTCCTCTCTTGTCTCTTCAAGTTTGCGCTTCTACCCGACCGACCTGGATCACTCTGCTCTGCGAAAGCGATACTTGTTCTTCGGTCTGCCCACCTTGCCATACTGCAATTCCACTTCCAGAACTTTTTCTTTCTCCAAAAGTTCCAGATAGCGTCTCGCCGTAATCCTGGAGACCCCCAGCGCGTCGGCCACCTCCTGCGCCGTAAAATTTTTATCGCTCCGCTCCTTGACATATTGGTAGATCATATCGTATGTATGTTTGCTGAAATTTTTTGTCTCATCGGTGACAGGGGCTCCCCCCTTAAGTACATTCTCCGCAAAGAAAAACTCATCCAAAACTCTCTGCTCCAAAGGATGATCCGGGGAAATGAAATCTTTGCGAACTCGATACCGGAACAGCCCTTCTTTAAATCGAAGAAAGGTAAAGGGCTTTAGGATGTAGTCAACCGCTCCGAGATACATAGATTTCATAAACGTTGCATAGTTCTTGTCCGCCGTGACCGGAATAAAATCCAGTGGCACATCCTCTCCCCGCAGCTGGGCGATCCAGTCGAGAACGTCGCCGTCCTGAAAATGTAGATCCGATATGATAATATCCGGTATTTCCTCCTCAAGCGATTCCTTCGCTTCCGCAATCGACGCAACGCTGTCCGTTAGGTCAAACCCCTCCATCTTAGAGAGAAAATCTTCTAATATACTGCGCACCATAGGATCCGCTTCAAGAATCAATACCGTTATCATGCATTTTCATTCCTTTCTAAATAGTACTGCAAGCCCTCAACCTACAGCCATTCCTCCATAACTCTGGGAGTATTATATCATACTCATTGCGCTATTTAAAGTAATTATACGCATAAAATTCAGCCGTAAATGTTTTTTGTTTATTTTTCATAAAGATATTTAAAATACTAAAGTCCGTCCCTTTTGTACTTATCGGAGGGCTTTCACATAGAAAAAAGGCGGCCCAACCGCCGCCTCCTCAACAGTTCAAGATTATTCGATGGTGAAGGGGGACCGATTCCCGTCGCTGTCCTCCCTCTCGCTTCGTCCCCAGAAATCTCCCGTTTCATCGGTGGATTCCTGCTGGCTCTGCAGCGTCAGTGTCACTTTGACAGGCTCATGGGTATTGCGATTTCGGATCAACGTCACCTCCACAGTGTCCCCAACCTCATGCTCTGATAAAATTTCCGTTACGATCTCCAGCGAAGTGATGTCCCGGCCGTCAATCTGAGTGATGATATCGCCCTGGCGTATTCCCGCATCGGCTGCGGCGCTGCCCCTGGACACCTCATACACCATGAGTCCCACCGGGACGTGATAGGCGTCCGCGATTGCCTCCGGAATTAGCGCATACTCGCTGATCCCCAACACGGGCCGCTCCACAGAACCTTTATCCAGCAGCTCCTCGATGATGGGTTTGGCCACCGCCATGGGAATCGCAAATCCCATTCCCTCCACATCGGTATCATTGATTTTTGCCGTATTGATCCCAATGACCTCTGCGCTGGCATTGACAAGAGCGCCGCCGGAATTTCCCGGATTGATTGCCGCATCCGTCTGGATGACTTGCAGAGTATTGCCGTCCACCGTGATCTCCCGCTGTGTGCCGCTGATGCTTCCAACTGTAACCGTATTTCCAAAAGCTTTTCCCTCCGGACTCCCAATGGCAATCGCCAACTCCCCGACTCGTATCGCAT
>CAUFVC010000375.1:0-2614 GCA_959029275.1 uncultured Eubacteriales bacterium
TCTCTGGCATTCTGGAATTTCAGTTGTCACTGGAATTTACTTTGGCATTCAACCATTTTTGGGATTCTTACAGGTACGAATTTCCATCCAACGGAATGACGGCGATGAGCGGAAACTCTGTCTGCCCTTCTCCCCCCTGTCCAATCATGTAAATGCTGTAGTACCGGCCCTGCCTTAAATTAATATTGGGAACCCAGAGCACCCGTTTTTCACCGTCGGTCAGCTGTACATCCATGGTATACCGGCCCGGCTCGATAATGGCATATTCGGTTACCTGCCCGTATTCCACATCGGGAAAGAGGTCTTCGAATTCCCCCTCCCCCAGCCGCAACAGCGCGTTCACCGGCTCCATACCCGGAGCCATATTCCCAAAGCGCAGCGCCACTCTGTCCTCCGGCAGATGGAAGCGCGGGTCCTCCACCGGCGCTAGCGCTGGCAATCCCTGCCGGTCCCCGATGATCACCGTATAAATTTCCCCGCTGGGGACCACCACATCGTTTTTAAGCAGGGGAGCATTTTTCTCCCCGGCGGGATACATCACAAGTATGTACCGCCCCGGAGCTACGGCGGTATACGGCGTGAAACCTCCAAAGGTTAACCCGCTGGCAATCTTTCTATCCCCCAAATAAAGATCCACCGCTACATTGCTGGGAAACCCGTGTAAGAAACGAAGATATGTCTGTTTATTGTTGGCATCCATGACTTACCCTCCTATAGTCTTAATCCGCATTCTCTGCTATTCTATGCGGCAAACCTCAAAAAAAGTACGGTTACAGTTCTAAACTCCGCAATACATTCAGCTGCCCATATCCCCATTCATTGTTGGGGTAGACGATTCCACTCTTTCGGTCCGCCCCTCGTATCAGATAGGTCTTCATAATGGTTGTGTTCATGGTCCGCTGATTTCCCAGCAAAATTCCCCATTCCATCATCTGCGCCCCCGCCCCCGCTGCGATAGCGGCGGCAGCGCTTGTGCCGGTCATGGGGGTATACCCATCCAGTCCGCTCGGGCCGTAGATCCCCACCGCGGGCGCTACGATGGTGGGCTTCAGGCGCTGTCCCCTGGTGGGCCCCCGGCCCGTGGCCTCGTACAGGCTTTGGCTCAGATGGTTGTATCCCCCTATGGTAATCACGCCCTCATCCGTGCTGGGAACCGTCACGGTGGTGTAGGGGTCCGGCCTGAGAAATCGGGTTTCCGGCTGGCTCCAATTGCTGAGAGGCAGCCAGGCATCATAGCGGCCATTTAAAATGATATCGCCATAGAGATTGATCCGCCAAAGCCCCGGCGTTGGATCCTGGAGCTTAACGGAGATACACTGATCGCCGCTCCCCTCCGTCTGGAGGTAATACCGCACAAAAACCCGGGTTCGCTCTGACGGCAGCGGAAAATCATACAGGCTTCCCACCGCAACCGGCAGCCGCTCAACGGTATATCCTCGAGGCGATGTGATGGAGATGGACATCTGGTCCGGCGCGTAGTTCCAAATGAAGAGACTTAACCCGGCTTCCCCCTCCGCCACAAAAAATTCGATCTCCTCCACACTGCCATTCTGTCCCGTGGGAAAAGTTCCGGACATGTGTTTGCTCTTATTGCCTTCATTTCCCGCTGCGACGAATGCGCCAACCCCTTCCCGCTGTGCGAGCGTGGGCAAGTACTGTTCCAGCCCCATCGTCCCGTCGTGGGCGCCCATGTTCGTTCCCAAACCGCAGAGCACAATGAGCGGTCGGCCCTTTGCCCGCTCTACGGCGTATTCGATCCCCTGAATGACGTCTGTGTGCTGATACGCGATGGCATCCTCCGAAACCTGATAGAATTGTCTTAGATTCTGTTTCGCAGGTTTTAACTTTACGACAATCAAATCAGCCCCCGGCGCCGCCCCTGAAAAGTCCTGGGCGAAGTCCGGCATACCGGCCGCGATCCCGGCAATCTGCGTTCCATGTCCGATCTCATCCCGCATGGGTACCACCTCCAAAGGATGATCCGACGCCAGCGCCGCGTTAAAATCTTCCCGGGTATATTCTGTCCCAAATAAAAATCCTGAAGGCGGGGTGTTCTGCCAATTGGTCTGATCCCAGGCCGCCAGAATCTTGCTGCTCCCGTCTTCGCGGATAAAGGCTGGATGTTGGTAGGTAACGCCCGTGTCAATGATGGCAATCACGACTCCCGCTCCCGTCAATGGCTCCTGCGCCAGTTGGCCCAGCTGTATAATGCCCGACGCCTGGAGTGCCGACGTGTCGGCGCAAAGGCCATAGAGCAGCGGAACTCTTGACAAGCGAAAGAGCGAGTAGATTGCCTGGGCGGAAATGTATTCTTCTTTGTGCAGAAATAATAACAGATAATCGTTGCCAATTGGCTGCGAGCAGACGTCCCCTATGGACATGAGCAAGTCATCCACATCCTGATTGACCTCCCCTTGAAATACGAGATCCAGATATTGCTCTGACGTTACAATCTCTTCGCATGTGACGCCGGCTCTCATTTGCTCGCGGATATATTCAAAATTTCGAAGCCACAGATTGATATTCTGATCGATTGCCAGGGGCGCTGGTCCAAAACCGGTATAGGGCGAAGGCATATTTCGCGCCAACTGGTTCACAAGAGAATTATCCCGGA
>CAUFVC010000376.1:0-2610 GCA_959029275.1 uncultured Eubacteriales bacterium
GTGGAACACCTCAACGGGGACGGCCATTTTGAGATACATCAATAGAGCAAAGGGGATATGTGGGAGTGGGAAAAAGGTTTTTTTCATCGGAATCGGTGACAGAAGGACATCCGGATAAGATATGTGATCAAATATCCGACGGAGTGCTGGACTCCATTTTGGCCAAGGACCCTATGGCGCGGGTTGCCTGCGAGACGGCGGTTACCACCGGATTGGTTCTTGTGATGGGGGAGATCAGCACCAATTGTTATGTGGACATACAGAAGATCGCCAGGCAGACGATCAAAGATATAGGCTATGACCGTGCCAAATACGGATTTGACGGCGACACATGCGCCGTGTTGACGGCATTGGACGAGCAGTCCCCGGACATTGCCATGGGCGTGGACAGGGCGCTGGAGGCAAAGGAAGGAAGTCTGACCGATGAACAGTTGGCCATCGGAGCGGGGGACCAGGGGATGATGTTCGGGTTCGCCTGTGACGAGACTCCGGAGCTGATGCCTATGCCCATCGCCTTAGCGCACCGGTTGACGAGAAGGTTGACCGCCGTGCGCAAGGATGGCACGCTCCCCTATCTCCGTCCGGATGGAAAGTCCATGGTATCCATTGAATACGATGGCAATCAGCCGGTCCGGATCGATACGGTGGTCGTCTCCTCCCAGCACGGGGAAGATGTGGAGCTGGGGCGGTTGCGGGAGGATATTATCCGGGATGTGATCAGGGCTACAATACCGGAAGACCTGTTGGACGCGAAGACGCGGTATCTCATCAACCCCACGGGGCGTTTCGTCGTCGGAGGCCCCCAGGGAGACTCAGGCTTAACCGGGCGCAAGATTATCGTTGACACCTATGGCGGATATGCTAGCCATGGCGGCGGCGCCTTTTCTGGGAAGGATCCCACGAAAGTGGACCGATCCGGGGCTTACGCTGCCCGCTATGTGGCTAAGAATTTGGTTGCAGCAGGGCTGGCGCACAAATGCGAACTGGAAATCGCCTATGCTATCGGCGTTGCGGAGCCGGTTTCCATCTTAGTCAATACGTATGGCACAGGGGTTTACTCGGATGAGCGCATCGCGGATATTGTCCGGGAGGAGTTTGACCTCCGGCCGGCCGCCATCATTCGGGATTTGGATTTGCGCCGGCCCATCTATAAACAGACGGCCGCGTATGGTCACTTTGGACGGCCGGATTTGGAGCTTCCATGGGAGAAGACGGACAAGGTGAATCAGCTCCGCAGAAAGTAAAAGGAGAGAGGAGATATCGCGGCGAGCGGATATCTCCTTCTATTTTCTTTCCTGTTGGAAACGGGTGTCAAAAATCCTGCTGAAAATACAGTTGCAAATTCTGATGACATTCGATTCATGAATGGAGGATACTATGGCGCAGAGGGGACAGGAGATCCAGGGCTTGGTAACAGAGCTCATTTTTTCGAATGAGGCCAATGGATATAAAGTCTGTGAAGTTGAGCTGGAGGATGAGCGGATCACCGTGGTAGGGATCCTGCCGGATGTGCAGCCGGGGGAATCCATTGCTGCCACCGGGGTATGGAAACAACATAGCACGTACGGGGAACAGTTTGAAGTCGCATCCTTTGAGAAGACCTTGCCAAAGAGCCGAGAGGCGATCGAGCGATACCTCGGTTCAGGTGCGATTAAGGGCATCGGGGCTGCCCTGGCCAAACGAATCGTGGATAAGTTTGGGGAGGATACGTTGGCGGTGATGGAGCAGGAGCCGGAGCGGCTGGCGGAGATTAAGGGGATCAGCCAGGCGGGGGCCTGTGAGATAGCGGAGCAGTTCCACGAGCAGCGCCAGCTCCGGGAAACCATGATCTTTTTGCAGCGCTACGGCATAACGGCAGCGCTGGCAATGAAGATTTACAGACAATATAAGGAATCGGCAATACATGTGATGCAGACCAATCCCTATAGCTTGGCGGATCATATTCAGGGCGTAGGATTTCGGAAGGCGGATCAGATTGCCCAGCAGATCGGCATCCCGCTGGAATCGCCGCACAGAATCCGAAGCGCGGTCAAATACATCCTGCGGGAGTCCTCCGGCGAGGGGCATGTGTTTTTGCCTCTGGATATGCTGGAGGAGCGCGTATACCAGCTCATTGGCGTGACAGGAATTCAGATTGAGAACGCCCTCACCGAGCTTATCATGGAGGGCGACGCTGTGGAAAAAGAAGAGAATGGACAGACGCGGGTGTACCTCACATCCTTTTAGACGGCGGAACAGGGGATCGCCCGGCGTCTGTTGAGCTTGGCGGAGGTACGGCAGGAGATCGCGCCGGAGGAAAAAGCCGACCGGCTTAAGCAGGTGGAAAGCGCAGCGAAGATCACCCTAGCGCCCAATCAGCAGGAAGCCGTCATGGAAGCGCTGTCGGAGGGAGTTTTGGTCATTACGGGAGGGCCTGGCACGGGGAAGACGACGATCATCAACACCCTGTTGGATATCCTGGAGGGGATGGACGAGGAAGTGCTGTTGGCGGCGCCCACCGGAAGAGCCGCTAAGCGGATGACGGAGGCGACGGGGCGGGAAGCGTCCACCATTCACCGGCTATTGGAAATTCAATATATGCAGGAGGAGGATGCCAAGCAAACCTTTCAG
>CAUFVC010000377.1:0-2610 GCA_959029275.1 uncultured Eubacteriales bacterium
GGAATGCCACATGGGCGATTCTGCGAATCTCATTTTCATTGTAGAGCATGGTATCGTATGCCGTCTCGATCCCATTCTGAATCTCGCGCTTGCGAGGGCCAAAATAGATCCCGCCGGTCAGCTCCCGGATGACGACGATATCGAGCCCATCCTCCCCAATAATATCGGGCCGCAGCGGACAGGCATCCCGGAGCGACGGATAGATTTTCGCCGGCCGGATATTCGCAAATAAATTTAAGGCTTTCCGGATCCCCAGAAGCGCCGCCTCCGGCCGCTCCTCCCCTTTTAATCCATCCCACTTGGGCCCGCCGACTGCTCCCAACAGCACGGCGTCGCTGTGGAGGGCGCTGTTGAGCGTTGCCTGCGGTAACGGCACGCCCGTCTGATCGTAGGCGATCCCGCCGATCAAGCGCTCCTCAAAGGTAAAGCCATGGCCAAATTTTCGCCCGACACGCTCCACAACCTGGACCGCCTCCCGGATGATATCCGGACCGATCCCGTCGCCTGGAAGAACCGTCACTGTATATTGCATCGTCTCATTCTCCCTTCTCACTCTTTGCCGCCACGCGATTCATCAGCCCGCCGGCGTCGATAATCTCCTGAATAAACGGCGGAAATGGCTGCGCTTGATAGCTCTTGTTCGTTGTCACATCCTCAATACGGCCGCTGGCAAAATCAATGCGGACCGTATCTCCCGCTTGGATTTCGCCTACCGCTTCCGAGCACTCGATAATTGGCAGCCCTATATTGATGGCATTACGGTAAAAGATCCTGGCGAATGAGGCGGCGATGACGCAGGAAATCCCCGACGCCTTGATGGCGATGGGCGCGTGCTCGCGGGACGACCCGCATCCAAAATTTCGCGCGGCTACGATGATATCGCCCTCCTGGACCGTCTTGACAAAATCGGAGTCGATATCTTCCATACAGTGGGCCGCCAGGTGGGATGGCTCCGACACATTCAGATACCGCGCCGGAATGATGACGTCCGTGTCTACATTATCTCCGTAGTGAAATACTTTTCCCTCGACCATGCTCTATACCTCCTCATCCATGATATCCGCCGGGTCCGCGATATAGCCTGCGATGGCGGAAGCCGCCGCCACAGCCGGACTCGCCAGATAGACCTCCGAATCCACATGTCCCATGCGGCCGACAAAATTTCGGTTCGTCGTCGAAACGGCGCGCTCACCGGCCGCCAGAATTCCCATATGGCCGCCTAGACAGGGGCCGCAGGTCGGTGTGGAGAAGACCGCGCCGGCCTTGACAAATGTCTCCGCCAGTCCCTCCTTGACCGCCTGCAAATAGATATTCTGGGTGCCCGGCAGAATGATCACGCGCACACCATCCGCCACCTTTCTCCCCTCAAAGAACTTTGCGGCCGTCCGCAGATCGCGGATACGCCCATTGGTACATGATCCAATGACCACCTGATCGATGGGGATCCGATCAATCTCATCGACAAAATGGGTATTTTCCGGCAGATGGGGGAAGGAGACTACGGGCCGCAGCGCTCCCAGCTCGATCTCATAGGTCATATCATAGGGCGCGTCCTCGTCCGCCTCAAACACTTCAAAATCTTTAGTCGAGTGGGCTCGGATATACTCCTCCGTCTGCTCATCCACAGGGAAGATTCCATTCTTTCCACCCGCCTCAATGGCCATATTGCAGATGGTAAACCGATCGTCCATAGACAGATAGCGGATGCCCTCCCCGGCAAACTCCATGGACTGATAGAGCGCGCCGTCCACGCCGATCATGCCGATAATGTACAGGATGATATCTTTGCCGCTGACATAGGGCGCCGGCTTTCCCTTCAAGACGAACTTCAGCGCAGAGGGCACCTTGAACCAAGCTTTGCCGCTGGCCATGCCCGCCGCCATATCGGTAGAGCCCACCCCTGTGGAGAAAGCGCCGAGAGCCCCATAGGTACAGGTGTGGGAGTCGGCCCCGATGACCACATCCCCAGCCGTCACCAACCCCTTCACCGGCAAAAGGCAGTGCTCTATTCCCATCCGGCCGACTTCAAAATAGTTCGAAATCTCCTGCTCTTTCACAAAATCCCGCACCATCTTACAGTGGGTCGCGCTCTGTATATCTTTATTCGGGGTGAAGTGATCAGGTACGATCACCACCCTATCTTTATCAAAGACATGCTTGATACCGGCAGCGCGGAATTCTCGAATGGCCACCGGCGTCGTGACATCGTTTCCCATGACCAAATCCAAATCGCATTCGATCAACTGCCCCGCCTTCACTTCCGAAAGGCCCGCGTGGGCGGCAAGAATCTTTTGGGTCATCGTCATACCCATATTCCTATACCTCCTTATGGTCTCTATAAGCCGATATGGCTCTCTATATCCTTTAACAGCTTCACTTCGATGGAATCCACTAAGGCGATGAGACTGGCCTGAATGATGTCCTTGGACACACCGACGGTACACCACTTTTCCTTCCCGTCCGTGGTCTCGATCAGGACTCGAACTTTGGAGGCCGTCGCTTTGGTGTCCAGCACCCGAACTTTGTAGTCCGTCAGATGGATCTGCCCGATGGCGGGAAAAAATACCTCCAGCGATTGGCGCAGCGCCTTGTCCAGCGCGTTTACAGGGC
>CAUFVC010000378.1:0-2598 GCA_959029275.1 uncultured Eubacteriales bacterium
CGGATAACCCGATGTCGGAAAATCCAATATCGGATAATCCAACAACGGAAGCTGTTGCGATATTCAAAATTCATCTAAGCCGACAAGTTAATAAAACCGCTGATTTTGGGATAGGTATGTTACGCAGTAGAGGGTAAAAAGCTCTTGATTTATGCGGCTTGCAGAGCGTGTAAAACGCTTAGACGATATTTTATACTTCTACCCTCAAAAATGACGTTCTATTGCGTAACATAGCACAGACAGAAAAGCAGAGAGCCGACCACTCTTGAAAGTGATTAGCTCTCTGCTTTATTGCACCTGTTTGTCAGTCGTTAAGTTAATTTGTTTCTTATACTTCCTTATCGGCGTTCATCAAATGGACAGCTCCTTTTTTGTGGAAGTTGAATGTTTTCATCTCCTACCCTTTTGACCCGCAGGTCTAGATGGCATTCCGATACTTTTCAACAAGTTGCATCCCATACGAGGGCTCCACATGGGGGAGCGGGATCGGCGCTGTGTCGCGCACCCACTTCGCCTCGACCTCGCCAAGTTTTGTGTAAAATTCGCTTGCATGCCAGATAATGCGATTCTCGAAGACAGGGAGCGAATCCTCGTCGTACTCCTCCCCGGCCGCCAACTTTTCTCTCAGCATGTCAAAAAACGTCTGCCAGCGCACGGCGTGATAGCTGCCGATGAGGCCCGACCATTCTTTCCATGCGTAGTCAAACAGAAGGCTGTTCTCCTCGTTGCCCCATATGGTAACCTGCATACGGGCGTTGTACTCATATAGGTCTTTTTCCTCCTGGTTTTTCCCGAAGGAGCGGGCGTCGGCTATCCACTTCTGCAGCGTCCATTCCGGCCTGAGCGCTAACATTCGGTCGATTTCATAGAGAAGCTCCATAAATTCCTTTGTCTTTCTGTCAAATTGAGCCATGTCTTTTGTAAAGAAGGCTTCCGCGACTTCCCCATACAGCTTCTGCGCGTAGTTTGAGAGAAGTTGGCGGCTAAGATCCATTACATCGTACTGGTAACCCTCCGTATCGCAGTCAACTTTTCGAAGGCTGTCAATTGCGTCCAAGAGAATTTTGTTGTCATAATGAATGTGGAAACTATCACAGGGACCGGTTCCTCTCAATTTGAGACAGGGCCTTGTACACAAAACCGTCCCCCTTTCAACAAAGTCTGTGCCCTTGACGTATACAAAGTCAAGCAGCTTCCTCCACGCTGCATAGGCGTTCTCATCGACACTGCCGTAGCGGCGCTCTATGTAGGCTTTGATCCAATCGTCAAGGTCCACGGAATCGCTTCTCGTCATCATTTCAAGCGCAAGATCGTAGAAGACCGGATTCTGGCCGATTCCCTCCATGAAAAGTCCCGTGCCGCAAACCATGGGAGCCGATTCCTTGGCCTTATTGAAACGATTTTCAGCCATAAGCGGCATATCCCCGTGCAGGCTGCTCATTCTCGCGCCGAAATTGTGAAGCACGCCGGCCACATAGCGGTATCCCCAATATCCGTCGTGTCCGATGGGGAAACTTGCGTCGAGATCAAGGATCAGCAGATGCTCCTTCGGCACCGCGGTCACGATATCTTTGCGGATGGACCATGCCTGCATGACCCATGTATAGTTTTCATCATAGGTCGAATAAAGCTCCGATATAGTCTTTCCCACCAGCCCAAGATACTCGCTTCCATCCACAGGGGGCGTGCCCTCATGGAAGGGATCGCATGCGTAAAACCCATAGGTGCCGAATATTTTTTGCTGATTTTTCATAAAAGTCATACCGATTTTCTTAAAAAGCGGGTCTAGGGGATCGATCTCCGTTGTGTGGCCAATATTATTCCACGTTTTTTTGACAAGAAATTTTCCCTCCGGGTATTTCTCCTTCATGAGATTGGGAACAAACCCAGAATACCCCTGTTGAATCGGATGCATACCGAATTCAAGTTCACGGGCGATAATTTTCTTTCCCAGCGCCTCGTGCTCATCGATCCAGCTTTTGGGAAGTGGACCGCCGTGGTGTTCAAGGTTTGTCATCCATTGCCACGCGAGAAATCCGGGACCTGCAAGGAAGTCTCTCGCCTCCTCGTCTGTAAACCCGAGATCCAGCAGGGTATGATACCACACCGACTCGGTTCCGGTAATCGCAAGTGGCATATTGATTCCGCTGAGCGCCATCATATCGATCTCATATTCCCATCTGTCCCAATCCCACCAAGCTGCACTGTACGAATGGGTGCAGTAGTTCATATACACGCGGTACTCCTGCTCAATGACTCTGCGGTAAAAATTCGGCAGCGGAAGTATGCCTTCAAACACCGTGACCCTCTTTCCGCACCATGAGATGTTCTGCTTGAGGGTATATTTGAGATACCACCCGAAAGCGGCTGCCATAGAACCCTGATTGTTTCCTCTTAACACAATCTTGCCGTCTCTTCCGTCAAGCTCATAGGCGTCTCTTCCGTTATCCGCCTGTATCTCTTCTAGCTCAAACTGTCCGGAATGTCCCGGTAGAATGCGTTCAATCAAATTCATTACAGCTTGCATCGTAAATCTCCTTTTTACATTTATATAAATATAGTCTATTATATAACAGCATCGCCATAAATGTCAAACAT
>CAUFVC010000379.1:0-2592 GCA_959029275.1 uncultured Eubacteriales bacterium
TTCTGCTTTTACTTCTAAGCTGCTGCCAAGGATCAGGGCTGGGGGCCGGCTGTGCTAACCTCGACGACCTTGTTTTTTGGCTTGTGTTGATCTTGATTCTGAGCGGGGGATTCGGCTGTCGGTGTTGAAACGGCAGAGTCGAGGTCCGGGGTTTCGATAAAATCGATGGGCAATATTCCCATCGGTGATGCATATACTATAGCAGGACTCAAAAGAAAGGAGCCGTTCTCATGGACCAGTCGATTAATTTTGAACAGATGAGACAGATGATCAATATGTTCTCCAATTTCTCCGGACCTCGTGAAACGCCTTCACCCAAGTCTGAAAAATCGGATGATCGCACGCCAGAATCCATGCGAATTCTCAAGACCGTCATGCCCTTCATGGAAAGTCCAGCAAAGGGGCAACTGGGGATTCTTCTAAAATGCATGGAGCTAAAAAATACAGTCTCCTACTACGAACAGGAAGTGAAAAAAAAGGATACGGCGGACTTTCAGCGGTCCGCTTCGTCAAAACCCAAGAACGAGTTCTCTCCGAGGAAGCAAAGAGAAATGCTAAAATCCATCCGCGATGTCTGCGGGAAGGACAAACAGCATATCATCGATATGGCGCTCCAGACGCTGCAAATGCAAGAATTCATGAAAATGAATCAACCCCACGGCGCAGATCCCCCGGCTCAGCCTCCGGAGGCGACCCCTGCTTCCAGACAGGATGGTCCCCCCTCCAACCCGCAGCCAGACCTGGGATCCGTTCTATCCTATCTGCGGCCAGAGCCCTCCAAAGCGTCGCCACAGAATTCTGCCGCCTCAAATCCGTCGCTGTCCGAACAGCTGAAAGAGGGGTTGACACCGGAACAACAGCAAATGCTTGACAACCTATCTTCTTTTATGAACAACACACCACCGAAAGGAGCTCCCAATGAGTAGCGAACTAAATTCTTTCTATGAAAGCGCCGCTTTTCGCAGGTTAGCCCCCGCAAAAGCCAAACTGATCCGAGAAATGGTTGACATGATGGACAATAAGTCGGCCAATGAAAAAATGCAGATTATGATCTCCTACGGCTTTCGAATGAAAAATAACGGCCTAAGCCTCACGTCCGAAGAATCGTCCCTGCTGCTGGACGCGCTTCAGCAGAACTTGAGTCCCCAGGAACGCCAAAAAATGCAGACACTGCTGCAAATGTTTTGAATGCGGCGGCTATTTCATCTACTGCCGGGGAACAGAGTTTGTAGAAATACAGGCTCTGTTCTTTTTTGTGAACTAGAAAAAGGAACGGCGCATACCGCGCCGCTCCACATCCCATTGCCGCCCTCTCTATTTCGCTTCCTCTTGCAGCTTGCTGTCCGCGATGATCTTGTCCTGGACTTCCTTGGTCGTCTCCTCATACCGGGCAAATTCCATAGTAAATGAGCCGCGCCCCTGGGTGATGGACCGCAGGTCCGCCGGATAGGTGAACATTTCCGCCTGCGGAACCTCCGCCTCGATCACCTGTTTCTTTCCAACATGCTCCATGCCGAGAACTCGGCCGCGGCGTTTATTCAAGTCCCCTATAATATCGCCCATGTAAACCTCATCCACTGTAATGTGAACGGTCATAATGGGCTCCAGTATCACAGGCTTCGCCTGGGGAATCCCATTTTTGAACGCCAGGGCTGTGGCCAGCTTGAACGCCATCTCCGAGGAATCCACCGGGTGATAGCTGCCATCCACCAGGGTCGCTTTGACTCCCACCATGGGATACCCCGCCAGAACGCCGCTCTTGACGCACTCCTGAATCCCCTTCTCCACGGCCGGGAAATAGTTCTTGGGAACCGCGCCGCCAAATACCTCCTCCGCAAAAACGTAGGGCTGTGACAGATCTCCGGATGGCTCAAAGATTATATGTACGTCGCCGTACTGTCCATGACCTCCCGATTGCTTCTTATGCTTGCCCTGCACCTGCACCTTGCTGCGGATTGTCTCGCGGTAGGGCACTCTGGGCTTCTTCAATTCAATTCCGATTTTGAACTTGTTTAGCATCTTGCTCACGATCACGTCCAGATGCTGGTCCCCGACGCCATACAACAGCTGCTGCTTCATCTCCCGGTCAACGACCAGACGGATGGTGGGATCTTCCTCCATCAGCCGCTGTAAGCTGGCCGATACCTTGTCCTCATCCCCTTTGCTCTTCGGCTCAACGGCCATGCACATGAGGGCTGCTGGGAACTGGATCTGTGGGAAATTCACCGCGATCCTCTTGCCACACAGCGTGTCGCCTGTCGTCGTAACGGAGAGCTTGGTCACAGCTCCGATGTCCCCGGCATGGATCTCCGGGACCTCAATCTGCTCCTTCCCCCGCATGACGTACAATCGATTCATCCGCTCCACAGCATCCTTAGTCACGTTGGCCACCGGGTCGTCCCTTCGGAGGATCCCGGAGTTGATTTTGAAATAGGTAATCTTGCCGAGGAAGGGATCCACAGACGTCTTGAATACGAACGCTGAGAAAGGCGCCGTCTCCCCGCACTCCACTTTGACCGGTGTACCGTTCTTGTCCACCGCGTCCAGCGTGGGATGAACCGCCTCCGCCACAGGAAAATACCGGCATATGGA
>CAUFVC010000380.1:0-2592 GCA_959029275.1 uncultured Eubacteriales bacterium
CTTCGGAATGGAGGTTACTATGGAGGACGTGACCGTCATCGGTGCCGGCGCATCGGGGTTGACGGCAGCTATAAATAGCGCCCGTCACGGGGCGAGGGTCCTGCTCATCGAGAAAATGGACCGAGTTGGAAAGAAGTTGTTGGCCACCGGAAATGGGCGGTGCAATATCAGCAATTCAAAGGTATCCCCATCCCGATACCATGGCACATGTACCCATCTGCTGAAAAGTGTGATGGAAGACTGCGGCTGCGATGTGACAAGGCGTTTTTTTGCGGAGATGGGCATCGAGTACCGACAGGAAGAAGACCGGCTGTACCCCTATTCATTGCAGGCTTCCAGCGTTTTGGATATCCTCCGCTATGAGGTTGCGCGGCAGGGAATTCAGTCCGTGACAGGTTGCATGGTAAGTGGTATCATTCCGGGAAAGGATTCCTTTTCGATTCAAACCAGCGAAGGTCTAGTCCAAAGCCGCCGGGTGATTCTCGCGGCTGGAGGAAAGGCTTCCAGCAAGCTGGGATCAGCGGGGGAAGGGTATGAGATTGCGAGAAAGCTGGGCATCCAAGTCAGCCGACTCTTTCCGGCTCTCGTTAAGCTGCGATGCCAAAGCCCCTATCTCAAAAGGCTGGCAGGGGTTAAGGTTGAACAGGGCGTCGCCAGTGTCTGGGTGGGACAGAAATTGCTCCGCCGGGAAGACGGAGAGATCCTATTCACACCCGACGGCCTCTCAGGGCCTCCGATTCTGCAACTCAGCAGATGTGCGGCCCAGGGATTAGCTGAAAAGAGAGACGTCTTGATCACGCTGGATCTCTTTCCCGCTATGGAGGAGGAGACGCTATTTCAAATGTTGAAAGGCAGAGCCCGCCTGCTGAGCTATAAGACTGTGGAGGAATCCTTCAATGGGTTGGTTCACAAAAAGCTGACGCCAGTTCTTTTGGCATGTGCCGGTCTGGACGGAACCCGAGAGTCGGCGGCCCTGTCCAACCGGGAACTGTGGATGCTGGTTAAGGAGATGAAAGCGATGAAATTTCCGGTCACAGCCACAGGACCGTGGCAGGAGGCGCAGGTGACAGCGGGCGGGATTATGGCGAGGGAAGTGACGGACGCCCTGGAGGCGAAGCGATATCCAGGATTATTTTTCTCCGGGGAAGTGTTGGACATCGATGGAGATTGCGGAGGCTTCAACCTACAGTGGGCGTGGAGCAGCGGTCTGTTGGCGGGGCGAAATGCGGCCATATCCATAGGAAAATAAATGGAGGATACAGTATGCGAGACATGGTGACACAAAAGAAAAGGGTTGTGGTGAAGATCGGATCCTCATCCCTTACCCATCCAACTGGAAAAATCAATCTACATAAGGTGGAACAGCTGGCGGTGGAGTTGACGGACATTAAAAATAGAGGACTGGATGTGGTCTTGGTATCATCAGGCGCTATCGCCGTAGGCACCAGCGCCCTCGGCCTGGAGGCAAAACCGGATAAGCTTGCAGGTAGGCAGGCGGCGGCGGCCGTCGGCCAAGCTGCGCTCATGCAGATTTATGAGAAGTTCTTTTCCGAGTACCGGCAGCGAATCGCCCAGATTCTTTTGACGAAGTCCATTATGGATACGGAGATCCGCAGGAGAAACGCGCAGAATACCATACAGGAGCTGTTCTCCTACCATGTTATTCCCATCGTCAATGAAAATGACACCATCGCAACGGATGAAATCGAAGTCTACGACGAGTTTGGCGACAATGACACGCTGTCCGCCCTGGTGGCGGAACTGGTTGGAGCTGACTTATTGATCCTGCTGTCCGATATCGACGGTCTTTTTACATCCGACCCCAACACAGACCCCGATGCAAAGCTCATCCACTGTGTCGATGAGATCACGCCGGATATTGAAAAGATGGCCTCCGGCTCTGTGACAAAGGTGGGAACCGGCGGCATGAGGACGAAGCTGCGCGCGGCCCAGATTGCCAGCGCTGCGGGGATCGATATGATCATTGCCAACGCCAGCCCTCTTGACAATATTGGCAAAATCATGGACGGAGAAGAAATCGGAACCTTTTTTAAAGCAAGGGGATAGAGACATGGAGAAGCGCGCGCTGCGGCGGGAAATGAAGCGGAGACGGCAGGCGATTTCAGAGGCGGAGCGTCAGGACATGAGCCGGATAGCCTGGCGCCGGCTGTGGGAGAGCAAACCTTTTCAGCGGGCGCAGACGATATTCCTCTATCTAGGCTTTGGGAGTGAGATGGAGACGGCGGCCTTGGCGGAGGAGTGTTGGAAGAGGGGAAAGCGCACAGCCTTCCCGAGAGTCACCGGCCCTAGGCAGATGGAATTTTTCTACGCCACAGCGCTGAACGATTTTGAAGCCGGCTCATATGGGGTGTTAGAGCCCCCCTATGAGGAGGCGAAAAGAGCTTTGCCGGACGCGGGGACTGTGATCCTTGTCCCAGGGCTAGCCTTTGACCGGAGAGGCTATCGGATCGGGTACGGAGGCGGTTACTACGACGCCTATCTCGCCCGCTATCCGGACTGCACTGCGATTGGGACGGGTTTTGATTTTCAGCTCTTGACAGAAGACCTTCCGGCAGAAGCCCATGACCGCAC
>CAUFVC010000381.1:0-2571 GCA_959029275.1 uncultured Eubacteriales bacterium
CGCTGATCGAACAGCAGAAGATGATTGCAGAAGGAGCCGGAGCGGTTTCCATTGCCGCTGTGATGTTTGGCAAAGTTCCCGTGGAGGGGAAAAATGTCGTCTGCCTCGTCTCCGGAGGCAATATCGATGTAACGATTCTGTCTCGCGTCATCAACCGAGGGCTCCTCAAATCCGGCCGGTCGGTGGATATGACCATCGAGCTGGTGGATAAGCCGGGACAGCTCAAAGATGTCTCAAAGATTATCGCAGACTTAGGAGGAAACGTGGTGTCGATCTATCATGACCGGGCGGATGTGGACACGGATGTCAATGCGTGCCTGCTGCGCATCGTCATGGAGACGCGGGATTTCGATCATATACAGCAGATCCGGGAAGCCGTTTTGCAGGCTGGATATAAAATTATATAGAGGAAAGGAAGTTGCAGCATGGAAACGATTTATACAAATCAGGCGCCGGAAGCCATCGGACCCTATTCACAGGCTATTGTGGCGGGGGAGTTTATATTTACCTCCGGACAGATCCCCATCGATCCGGCAACCGGCAGGGTGGAGGCGCAGTCCATCGGGGAGCAGACGGAGCAGGTTATGAAAAACCTGCAAGCTGTACTGAAAGCGGCGGGGAGCGACCTTGGGAAAGCGGTCAAAACCACTTGCTTTTTGAGCAGCATGGATGACTTTGCCGCCTTTAACGAGATTTACGCGAGATACTTTACCGGTAAGCCGGCGCGCTCCTGCGTAGCGGTCAAAACGCTGCCGAAAAACGTGAAGGTGGAAGTGGAGGTCATCGCCGTGCTCAGCTAGAGCAGGCAGGGCGTGGGACAAAGAGAGAGGCAGCTGTATAAATCCGAACTTGTTTCCCATTGGACAGGCGGAGGAATAAATCGATGAAAATACAGATAATAGACACTTTTCCGCAGATAGTAGAATACAAAGAAGACAACATCGAGTTTTCACTTGAAACATATAAAACTTATGCAAACGGCATATCTCCATCGTTGTATAAAAAATGTTTTGACGATGCCTCACGGTATGATTATGAAAAAGATTTGATGCCGGTTCTTAATGATGCCCTATATCGTCATTTTGATCGAATCGAGTCCGCACATAGCTCTATTGCCGAAATCCAATCCTTTCTGCCGGAAAAAGCATCCAAATTATTTGATGTTGATTTAGATATCACGATTCTCTTTTATCTTGGATTGTGCAACGGTGCGGGGTGGGCGACAGCGATGGACGGAAACCCCGCGATCCTTTTAGGCGTTGAAAAAATAGCAGAACTTGGATGGCATGATAAGGATGGTATGTGTGATCTGATTTGTCATGAAACGGCACATTTACTTCATTTTGCACTGCGGAAGGACATGCCAAAACCGTGTCAACCAATATGGCAGCTCTATACAGAAGGTTTTGCTTCGCGTGTCTCACAGCTGCTCTATAAGGAGGACTTTTATCACCAAAATCAAGATGGCTGGCTTTCTTTCTGCAGTGAAAACATTCGCAAGATTAAGCAGACATATGGCAAATGCCTGGCAAAAGGTGAAAGCACCAACTGTTTTTTCGGTGATTGGAATACATTTATGGGACAGAGCAATATAGGTTACTACCTCGGCTGTGAATTTGTGCGGGAACTTGAGAAGAGATATACTGTACAGAATATTGCGATTCTGACTACCGATGCGATAGAAAAGGAATTAGCGCTATTTCTGAACGAGGAATGATTATGATATGACTTGTAGAGAGTGGAATAATCCCGTAGGAAATGTCCGCCCCGAGGACAAACTTTTTATCATTAAGTAAATTGACATGGCGAAGAAAGATGATATAATATCCACGTAAGCCATGAGCAGTGCCAAAAGCATCTGTTTGCTCCTGAGCAGATGCTTTTTTGCTGATTTAATGTATTGATATACATAGCATTATGGAAAACAGGACGTATATGTTCCGGTCTCCGCCATGGACTAAGATACGCATGAGACGGCCTACGTGCTGCTGAACGGAGATGGGACCGTCAAGTCGGTTCACGTTGTCAGCACCTTTCCAGTGGATGGGCCGGGACGGTATAGAGACTACGGTGTCTACAGTCAGGGGCTGGACCTGCGAAAGGTAGCAGAAGTATATTATACGGAGGTGGAATCCATGAGAAATGTACCCATCAATTATGCAGAGACGATCCTGGAGCCCTACTGGGACGGCGGAGAGTCCTATCCGGACAACGAGAAGTACTCGGTGCTCCAAAACTATCAGATTTGCTATCATGAGGCGGCGGCCAAAATTTTCCCATACTGGTGCGGCGTCCGCATCGCCATTGAACAGCAGCTGGGAGAATCCCCCATCACGATAGAGAGGGATTGTGACGTCGATCTCACGGGATACGATGAACTGCGAGTCTTTGCAAGCTTTCCCAAAAATTTGACATACCGGCTGTACGGTGAAATCGACGGGGAGCAACGGCTGCTGCTCGATGCGGTCGGGGATGATGACACGACGGAGTACGTGGGAACCTTTTCCGGAACCAAGCTGACTCATCTCCGGTACGAGTTTCAGAAGACGGGGAGCGAGTCGTGCGCAGGGC
>CAUFVC010000382.1:0-2567 GCA_959029275.1 uncultured Eubacteriales bacterium
CTCTCCTTTTTACAGCCCGCTGTCGACAGAACAAGGGCCAGAATCAAGAGCAATGCCAAATACTTTTTCATGCTATTCCTTTCCTCCTTTCCACAGCGGGCGGCATGGATCCCGTTGCGAACAAACGTACATGGATAGTATTCACCGATACGAACCTCTCTATACCTTCGCCATATGTAAGCAGGAAAGCCCGGCAGACAAGAGGCTACCCGGCTTCCTATAGTAACAATTTTTCTATCTGCCTAAATCTGTCAAATGCCAGATTCTGTCATTGTATTCCTGTATCGAGCGGTCAGCGGCAAATACACCAGCGTGCGCCACATTTACGATCGCTTTTTCATTCCAGGCATCCCGGTTGCAATACACCCGATCCACCTCACGCTGCGCGCGGCAGTATTCATCGAAATCGGCCAGAACCAGGTACGGATCCGCTTGGGAACCGTTGGCGCTGATGAGCAGAGAGTTTGCGATATCGACAAAGGGGACGCTTCTTCCGCCAGGCCTGCCGATGCCCTGCATGACCGCGCCGAGAATCCGAGCGATCCACGGGTTCGACTGATAATAACTCATGGGCTGATAGCCATTCCTGAGCATCTGCTCCACCTCGTCGGCCTTAAGACCAAATAGAAACATATTGGCCTCACCCACAGCCTCGCAGATCTCCACATTGGCTCCATCCAGGGTCCCGATTGTCAGCGCGCCGTTCAACATAAATTTCATATTGCCTGTGCCGGACGCTTCCCGCCCAGCCACAGAAATTTGCTCGCTCACATCCGCAGCCGGCATCAAAATTTCAGCGATGCTGACTTTATAGTCTTCCAAAAAGACGACTTTTATGTGATTCTGCACCGCAGGGTCATGATTCACCATATCCGCCACCGCGTGTATCAGCCGAATGATCTGTTTTGCCATATAGTAGCCCGGCGCCGCCTTTGCGCCAAAAATAAACGTTCTGGAGGGGCGCTGGAGGGACGGGTTGTCCTTGTACTCAAAATACATCTTGAGGATGTGCATGATGTTTAACAGTTGCCGCTTGTACTCGTGTAAGCGCTTTGCCTGCACGTCGAAAATCGAATCCGGGTCAACTTCGATCCCGTTATGTTCCTGAATGTACGCAGCCAACCGCTCTTTATTCTGCTTCTTGACCTCCTGAAACTTCTTGCGGACCGACGCATCTTTGGCAAAAGGTGCGAATGTGCAGAGCTCTTCCGGATTTCGGAGAAACCCATCGCCAATGCAATCCCGGATCAGCGACGTCAAGGGCTCATTGGCCTGTCCCAGCCATCTCCGATATGCGATGCCGTTGGTCACATTTGTAAACTTATCGGGGGACACAACATAAAAATCGTGAAACACTTTGTCCTTCAAAATCTGGGAATGCAGCGCTGACACTCCATTGACGGAGAAAGCGCCGGCAATGCTGAGATTCGCCATCCGCACTTCATCGTAGGCCACAATCGCCATAGAAGAGATTTTATCCCAGTTATTGGGAAAGTACTTCCACAGGCTGTCGCAAAACCGTCGGTTGATTTCGACGATAATCTGGTGGATTCGAGGCAGAATTCTCTTAATCAAAGCTTCTGGCCATCGCTCCAGCGCCTCGCTCATCACCGTGTGGTTGGTATAGGCCACCGAATGCGTGGTGATCTCCCACGCGGCGTCCCATGTCAATCCATGGTCATCCATCATAATGCGCATCATCTCGGGGATGACCATGGCCGGGTGCGTATCATTAATCTGGATCACAACCCGGTCCGGCAGGTTGTCCAGCCGACCGTATGTCTCCATGTGCTTCTTAATAATGCTTTGAATCGAGGCGGAGACGAAAAAATACTGCTGCTTGATTCGCAGCGATTTGCCCTCCGGATGCTTGTCCTCCGGATATAAGATCTTGGAGATCACCTCTGCGCTGGCCTGCTGCTCGATGGCCTTCAAATACTCTCCTTCGCTGAAAAGGTGCATATCCATGGAATAGGGCGATTTGGCCTGCCACAGGCGCAGTGTGTTAACCGTCTCGGAGCCGTACCCCGAGATCAGCATATCATAGGGCTCCGCATTGACCCGCGTATAATTTCGGTGTTGGATTCGCAGATGGTCGCCGTCCCAACACTCCTCGATGTCTCCGTCAAAGCGGATCTCCACCGTCTCATCCGGCTTGGGTACAAGCCAGCAGGAGCCTGAATCCAGCCAGCTATCCGGGAGCTCCGTCTGTTGCCCCTCCACGATCCGCTGCTTAAAGATCCCGTATTCGTATAGAATGCTGTAGCCTGTAGCGGGAAGATGTTGGGCTGACAGGGCGTCCATATAACAGGCGGCCAGGCGTCCTAACCCACCATTTCCTAGCGCCGCGTCCTCCTCAATATCCTCAAGGGCCTTCAAATCCATCCCCATCTCTTGGAGGACTTGCTGGAACAGGTCTGTCATCGACAGGTTGTAGATATTATTTTTAAGCGACTTGCCCAACAAGAATTCCATGGACAGATAGCAGACCTGCTTTGCTTTCTTCGCCTCCATTTCCTCCTGTGTCGCGCTCCACTTCTCCATCAGAATATCGCGGACCACCATGG
>CAUFVC010000383.1:0-2557 GCA_959029275.1 uncultured Eubacteriales bacterium
TGGAGGAGCCGGGAGTGGAGCGGTTTTTCTCCCTGGTCCTCTGCCGCCGGGCCGCCAACTACCTCGGCTTAACCTTTAAGCTGGATATCAATGGACAGACACTCCTATAGAGAAAACAACGCTTTAAGAGCCTCCTCCGCCCGGATGGTATCCTGCTTCCCTTGTTCATACAGCCGATTGAGATTCTCCGTGTTTTTCTCAAACCGTCCAATGGTAACGGGAGTATGGGGCGCGATCACCAGGGCGGTCCCCTCCCGCTCCAGCTGCTGAATATAGTCCAGCGTGTCATTGTAGACTTGGTGCCGGACGTTCATGGCCTCTATTATAGCGGGATATTGGCGCAGCGCGCGGGCATAGATCCGCTGATGCTTCTGTGGTTTTTTTCTGTAGTCGCGGTGTTGCGTCAGAACGACGACCAATCGGTCACAGCCATCTGCCAAAGCCTTTCGGACAGGAATCGGATCCGCCGTCCCGCCATCCAGATACTGACCCCCCTTGTATTCCACCACATGAGAAAAAAATGGAAGAGCGGAAGACGCACGAAACACAGTAGAATCATGGTCCATATCCCTCTTATCGAAGTACACGGGCTGGCCCGTTCTCACATCCGTAACCCCCACCACGTACTCACAGGGCGACGCCAGCAGCGCGTCATAGTCGTAGAGGTCCAGCTTGTGGGGAATCTCGTCGAAGATAAAATCCATCCCGAACATAGAACCGGTTTTAAGATAATTAGAAACGCTGACATAGCGCGCGTCGCCAATGTAGTCCATAATAATCCGATATCCCCGCCCGGTCTGCCGGGATACGTAGGATAAGCCATTACACGCGCCAGCGGAGACGCCGATTACATAGTCCGGCATGATGGAAAGCTCCAACAACCTGTCCAGCACCCCTACCGTGTAGATTCCACGCATACCGCCGCCTTCTAATACCAGTCCAATTTTCTCAGCCATCTTGCCCTCTCCTTTGACCCAATATTCAAACATGTGTGCGATGTTTTTTGTTTGGATTGTACCATCATCCCGGGCATTTGTCAAATTGCGAAAAAAAAAGACTCCGAGCCATCGTCTCAGAGTCTTTCCCTTTATCCATTATCTAGCCGCCGCCAAAGCTTCTAATTCGCGGAGCGTGGCAATGGCTCGGGCTCCGTCCTCTTCCAGATTGTCCGTGCCTCCTTCGATGCTCATGCGGCCGTCGTATCCCATATCCGCAAGGGCCCGAAAGAACTCTTCCAGCAGAGGATCCTTTTCCAGGGGGTACCGGCGGCCCTCCCGCGTTGCGATATGGGTGTGGGCTAACTCGCCAACTCTGCGAATATTGTTCATGCTTTCTCCCTCTTTAAACATGTGGAAACCGTCCGCCAACACCTTCACATTGGGGCGATGGATCCACGCAGCCAGCATCGCCGCCTCCCCCACAGACGTAATCATATTGGTCTCGCTTTGATTCAGGGGTTCGATGGCAATGGTGATTCCGTGCGGCTCTGCCACCTCGCCCATAATCTGGGTTATCTCGGCCAATTGCCTACATCCCTCGGCAAAATCCATTCCTTCCGGGCAGGACCGCGCTTTGCCACTTCCAAAGACCACCAGCGGCGCTCGAAAGGCCTCCACTCTCGCAAACAAAGCGTCCAAGTAGCGGCGAAGCCTGTCGTCATCCCGCGCTCCCAAAAGCGAAAAATCGCCGGGAAATAAACCATTAAAGCATTCGACGTGAATCGAAGACTGTTCCGCCGCCGCCTTCGCTCTCTCGAATTCCTCTTCCGTCATGGACGCCAGACCCGCCGCGTAACATTCGATATAGGCAAATCCCAGCCGCTGTGCAACCTCGATGTTATCCACATCGGTACATAATCCAAACCGCATCCTGTACTCCTCCTATTCCGCTAGATCAAATTACTGCAAGTATAGCACATTCAGCGGCTTCATGCATGGCTGGAGAAAAAAACGGGAACAAGATCCATTGAAAATCTTTGTTTCTGACAAAATCCGTTGTTTTTCACCGGGCCTTTCTCTGGATTTCATCCAGGACCTGGTTGACAAAGGTCTCCACTGCGCAGCTTCCCTGCTCTCCTTTCTCCCGGCTTCGAACGGAAACCGTCCTTTCCGATTCCTCCCTCTCCCCCACGATGAGCATGTAGGGAATCCGGTGAAATCGGGCGTCACGGATTTTATACCCAATCTTTTCATCCCGCCCATCCAGTTCCGCGCGAATACCCGCGGCCTTCAGGGCATTGTATACGTCTTTTCCATAGTCCTGGAACCGGTCAGAAATAGGCAATACCACCGCCTGGACAGGCGCCAGCCATGTGGGGAATTTACCTGCGAAATGTTCCGTTAAGATTCCGATAAACCGTTCAATGGAGCCAAATACAACCCGATGAATCATAATGGGGCGGTGTCTTTCGCCGTCTGCGCCGGTATATTCCGCCTCAAATCTCAGGGGAAGCTGGAAATCCAGCTGAATCGTTCCGCATTGCCAAGTCCTGCCCAGGGAATCCTCCAGGTGGAAATCGATCTTGGGTCCATAGAAAGCGCCGTCGCCCTCATTGATG
>CAUFVC010000384.1:0-2541 GCA_959029275.1 uncultured Eubacteriales bacterium
GACGACAGGTGGGGATAGCATACAGGTTGCGGCGCTGAAGGATGGGACGGACAAGATTATTCTGGAAGCGAACCTGCTGCCGCCTGGGAAAGAAGAGGTGATTTCACCGTCGCCCAGCTATCCTGTCATGATCCTGAAAATCCAGGACAACGATAAAGATGTTTCCTTTCGGTTAAACAAGCCGAAATAAGCAGAATACTTTTCCTCCGCCTATCATACAATGGTATAAAAAAGGCTGGAGGTTTTTTTATGGCTGTGGATTTACGGAAGGAAACATATAGCGCCCTGTCCAGGCGACCTGCGCAGATCATGCAGATTCCCATCAAGGAAGATGTCATCGTCCCCGACAGCAAGCCGGACATAGGAAGGATCCTACAGACCGGCGTGCGGTTTGCACCGGAAGAGAGTGTGCTGGAAGGACAACGTATCCGGTTTGGAGGAAAATTGGAGTTTACGGTACTGTATCTGGGGGATGGAGATTCCTGCGAGGTACATAGTATGAAAACATCCGTCACGGTGGATGATTTTCTCAATGTGGATGGCCTGCCGCCGGAGGCGGACGGAAGAATCCGGTATGAGTTGAAAAATACCATTGAGAATGTGCGTACGACGCTTCTCAATAGCCGAAAGCTGAATTTATCGGCGCTGTTGGAGATGGAAGCGGTCCTGACCTGGTGCCAGGATACGCCCATGGTCATGGATGTGCAGGGGATCGACGGGATTCAGATTCAGACCCATGGAATGCCCATGCGCAGGTTGGTGGCAGACAAAGATGAGAAATTCATTGTCAAAGATGAGATCAAGATTGCCAGCTCCAGTCCCAACATCGGAGAGATTCTGTGGTGGGACGCGGCCATCAAGAATAAAGAGCAGCGCATCACAGATGACAAAGTCACATTAAAAGGGGATATCGGAATCTGTGTGCTGTACACGGGGATGGAAGGAGGCGGGCAGGTTGAATTTTTAGAGTCCATGCTTCCCTTCAACGGCATTATCGAGTGTACCGGCGTCAAACCGGAGATGGTGGCCCAGTTGAAGCTTTCCATTGTAAAATGCTTTTTGCAGATTGGCCAGGATCAGGATGGAGAGGATCGGGTGTTCGACGCAGAGATCGTCTGCCAGTGCGGTCTGAAGGTCTATGAGGAGACACAGCAGAATGTGATTTCGGATCTGTATGCCCCTGCCTGGGATTTGGAGATTTCGAAAAAAATCTGTCCGGTTCAGCGGTTCATATTCTGCAATCAGATGAAGGCGGCGATCACGGAAGCGCTGAGCGTGCCGGAGTCAGCGCCGGATATCTTGCAGATTTTCTACGCATCCGCCAGACCTAAGCTGGATGACTACACGATCCTGGAGGATCAGATCCAGGTGGAGGGGGTTCTCTATGTCAAAGTCTTCTATTTGGCCGCGGACGATCACTGCCCGATTTCTTCTTTTTCGGAAATCGTGCCCTTCAGCCAGAGGATCGAGGCGCGGGGCATCCGCCCTGACCATCTGGTGGAGATTGAACCCTTCCTAGAGTCCGTCAGCGGCGCTATGCAAGGTGGCCGGGAGGTGGAGATTCGGGCGAATCTCATGCTGGATGCGTGTGTGGTGGAAGAGACGGATATCGCCCTGCTGACGGACGTATCGGCAACGCAGCGGGAAGCAGAGGCGCTGGACTCTCTTCCCTCTATGGCGGTTTATCTAGTCCAGAGGGGCGATGATCTGTGGTCGATTGCAAAGCACTACAATACCACCATGGACACGGTGGCTAAGCTCAATAATATTGATCCGCAGGGAGCCCTGAAGGAGGGGACGCCGCTGATCATGGTGAAAGAGGCCTAGGTTCAAGTTGTCCCAAATTTATGAAATCAAAAAATGGCACTGGAGGGGAAACCCGAAAGTGCCATTTTTTGCCCTATAGAAGAGTACGTTGAAGGCGGACATTGTGTGGAAAAACCCTAGTTTCTTCCACACAAAAGATTTGATCTAAGAGCCGTACACTGTCATCTGCAGGAATTACTTTATCTGCAAACACTTAGTCAAATTTTATTTGCACATTCCGCTCGCCATAATTGGATGCGGTAATTGGATTTTCACACAACTCTTTTACCACAAAAAAGACGCCGAGGATACTGCGTTTTCAGTCCCCGGAGTCTTTTTTTTCACGCTGTTTTACGTACAGCCCCATTTTTTGGTAGTAGGTTATTCTTTTGCTTTCTATCTATGATTATAGAAACCACAGGAGCGACCTGCAACATAAACATGTTGAGTTAAATCAAAATAGTACATAGACTGAATAATTGGCCTATCCCAATGCATGTTCATCACCTCCTAATTCTACGTCATATCTTGTTAATTTATCAACATCCAGAATCGTTTGATCCAGAAATTGATCAAATATACATTTTGCATATCGTAAATAAGTAATATTCAGACGATAATAGATTTCGGAACCCGATTTGCGGGATTTTATAATGACTAGTTCGTCTAATAAATCCTCGACGTAACGTGATATCGACGTGCGTGCAAGCTGTAACGCGCGGGCTAATTGCGAAA
>CAUFVC010000385.1:0-2536 GCA_959029275.1 uncultured Eubacteriales bacterium
CGACAATAGTATGCTCCCAGAGTTTGGCGATTTCCAACAACCGGTGACCTATTGGCAATCGGAGGAAGCGCATGATGCCTACAGAGAAGCCCTTGTCAACGGGATTCGCACCGCAACGCCAGAGCAGATGGAGGCGTGGAAAGCGGCCTACGTCGCACAGCTATCCCCTGTGGAGAACAACTGACAAAGCGAGATCACATCCAGCCATCCCCGCTTTCGCCTTTTTGGGCGGCAGGGATGGCTTTTTTTCGCACAGCACAACTTGCATAAGTTGCTCCGTTTCTTGCATAGCTTGCCATCGTCCGCAGAATTTCTTGCAATTGCTCCGCTCCATGGTATACTAAAATAGGGACAAAAGGAGAGAGCGGACATGAGAGTAAATGACAGATACGTATCATTTTATTATGAGAATGATCATGACATGGGCGAGATTGTGATTGACCCTGCAAAAACGGCACTTCTTATAATTGATATGCAGCACGTGTTTATCACCCGTCCTGTGTACGAAAACCCGTCGGTTTCGGACAGAAAAGAGGCTGAAAGATGGGAGCCTTTCTATAGCAAAATCGATGAGGTCGTCATTCCAAACAACGAAAGAATTCTAAAAGCTTTCCGCGATAAAGGGATGGAGGTATGCTTTGCCAAAATCCAGTGTCAGAAGAGATCGGGAAGCGACCGTTCTCTGGACCAGAAGGCAACAGGATATAATGAACTTTTACTTCCCCCGGGCGCTCCGTCAGCTGAGATCATCCCGCAGTTGACACCGCTTGAAGATGAGATTGTCGTGACAAAGACTACCGACAGCGCCCTGACGGGGACGTCTCTCCGGCTATGGCTCCACAATATGGGCATTGATACGGTTGTATGTACCGGGGTTTTGACAGATCAATGCGTGTCAGGAACGGTGAGAAGTCTCGCAGACGAGAGCTTTGCGGTATGGCTGATTGAGGATGCATGCATGGCTGCGACTCAGAAGATTCAGGACAGCGAGTTGGAGATCCTGAATAACATATATTGCCATGTAATTAATACAGATGAGCTGATGGAAGCTTTGTATAACAGCAGCTCAAGCAATAAGATGGAAAGGGCCTGACTGGCAGTCAGGTACTATAACCATAAATAATTGAAGTAGAATGGAGAGGTGTACAACGATGGAAACATTTATGGGCCCTGATTTTTTACTCAAAACCCCAACCGCGAGAAGACTGTACCATGAGTATGCGGAGAAGCTACCGATCTACGATTACCACTGTCATATCAACCCTCAAGAGATCTGGGAAAATAAACGCTATGAGAATATAACCCAGGTGTGGCTCTATGGCGATCACTATAAATGGCGAATCATGAGGGCAATGGGGATCGACGAAAAGTACATTACAGGGGACGCATCCGACTATGACAAGTTTGTGGCCTACGCAAAGGCGCTGTCCTACGCCATCGGCAATCCGCTGTATCACTGGTCCCATTTGGAGCTCAGACGGTACTTTGGGATCGAGGAGACGCTGTCGCAGAAAACCGCTCCCGTGATCTGGGAGAAAGCCAACGCAGCGCTTCAAAACTTGAGCTGCCGGGATTTGATTGCCATGTCCAATGTCGATCTGATCGCAACCACGGATGAACCCATAAGCACGCTGGAATATCATCAGAAGATTCGACAGGAGGGAGCCCTCCACGCGAAAGTGGTCCCCGCCTTTCGCCCTGACAAGATTGTGGAACTGACGAACGCTGGATTTGCGGAGTATATCGCATCGCTGTCGGACGTGTGTCAGATGCCGGTCTCCAACTTGGCGGAGCTAAAACAGGCATTGCTTGCGCGAATAGCGTATTTCTATGAAAATGGAGGGCGGATCGCGGACCACGGGTTGGATTATGCCCCCTATGCCGAAGCTTCGGAGGAGACAGTGGATGCCATTTTCCAAAAAGCTCTGCGGGGGGAAGTTCTGACGAATGAAGAGCGGGATCAATACCGGACGCATCTCCTGGTATTCTTCGGGGCGGAGTACGCCAAGCGAGGTTGGGTCATGCAGCTGCATATGGCCGCGATCCGCAATAACAACAGCAAGCTATTCCAGGAAAAAGGGCCGGACGTGGGAAATGACGCGATTTTGGATGTCCATCTGGCTGCCGGCCTTGCGGGGCTTATGGATGCCATGGTGAAGGGCGGGGCGCTGCCAAAGACGATTCTGTATAGCCTGAATCCTAACCATAACTATTCTCTGTTGACCATCGGCGGCTGTTTTGCGGGGGAGATTCCGGGAAAAATACAGCTGGGTTCTGCCTGGTGGTTCAATGATCATATCGACGGTATGCGCCAGCAGATGCGGACGGTAGCCAATGTGGGAGTTTTGGGAAAGTTTATCGGAATGCTGACGGACTCCCGCAGCTTTCTCTCCTATTTCCGGCACGAGTATTTCCGCCGGCTTGTCTGCGATTTAGTAGGCGATTGGGTTGAGAATGGCGAGTATCCGAACGACGAGGAGATGCTAAAAGAAATCGTCGAGGGAATCTGCTATCGGAACGCAGTCGAATATTTTGG
>CAUFVC010000386.1:0-2523 GCA_959029275.1 uncultured Eubacteriales bacterium
ATAGATAAGGTCCGTCTTCCGGATCACATCCTTCAAAACATAAGAGGCATCGTAAATCTTGTCCAGTGTCAACATCGCAAATCTCTCCCCATCATAAAAATACAGCCCTCATCTCCATTAGAGACGAAGGCTGACGCTTCCGCGGTACCACTCTAGTTGCCGCGACGTATACGCGGCCTCTTCTTACGCATCCAACAATGCGCGCTCCGATAACGGGGAGCTCTCCGGGTCCGCTTACTGCTGTTTCTGCGGGCCGGCTCCGAGACGATACGATACATGGAGGCGAAGTTCCTGGAACCTTACACCAGCCGGTTCCTCTCTGTTAGGACCAACCCCCAACGTGTTCTCTTCTTAGCAGTATCCCTATACGACAATTTTCAGAATTTGTCAATCCCCGTTTCATGAAATACTGCGCATAAGGCTCTCTCTTCGTCCTCCCGCATGGCAAGCAAATGCATTTGAACGGCCGCCAAACCTTGGGGCTGTTTTGTCATTGAGTGCTTTAGCATGAGATTTTTTATATGGGCTGCGCGTTCCGCAATCTCATCGAATTTTCCTAGGATGTCGCCGGAACACTCTAACGCTCTCTCTTTTAGAAGATATCGGATTCGTTTCGCCATCACGGTTTTATGCTCGTACAGCAGGGTGAAGGCCCGTATATCCATGAAATCCTCACCCTTTTCAATTTGATCTACGTAGGCCTGCATTTCTCGGTATACCGCTAACCCATACACCATGTCAGGTTTGGCGTTCCCGTACATTTTAAACCTCTTGGACGTGTCTGCCGACTGGAGATAGTCCGATACCATCTCCTGGATATTCTCAAAGTCCAAGGCAAACCGTTTCTCCTTATTGACTCGCAGAATGACCATGGACCGCTTCTCCGTCACGGAAGCAAATGCGTTCTGCAGCGCCTTGTACGGGATATAGGTTGAGGTATACCGATGGTTCTCGTCAAATCCGACTGTCAAGAAATGCTGTTGAGAATCATCATATCCATAGAGCAGAAAATCATGGGTTCTATGCTCCGTCCGGAAGGCCAAGCGGTGCTCCGTATAGTATTCGTCTAAAAAGACATTCACATATCCTTCGCTCTGTATTATCCAGCGGGCTAACTCGACTATGTCAGCTCTCATCACCCGCAGCATCTCCTGCGACATGCGCTCCACATCCAAAAGTGGGTAGTAATCCCAGACTCCGTGGATCAGATTGAGGCCATAGAAATTGAGCTTGTGGGGGCTCCCGATCTGATAGTACAGCTGGATATAATTGGTGTAAAACCAGCTCTCAAAATCAGGATGATTTTCCATAACGGCCAGCGGATAGGCGTGAAATAGAAATGTTTTGATGGAGGGAACAAAGATCGGCAAGGTCATCTCCTGGGGCATCGTGTCAATCCTCTCTTCTTAAGCTATGATCCGAGTATTCAAAGCTAAATACTCGTCCAGCTAGTTGTCAAATTTTCACTTCTAGTGTACTTTATATGGAAAGATTTGTCAACCTTACAACAAATTTATTTAAGTCTTTTTTCCACACTGTGATTCGGGGGGCAAAAGTACACGTGTTAAATCAGACAAACATGTAAGCTATACTCTGTTTCACTGCGCCGCGTCGATACGCGCAATCAACTCGCGAATCGTCATAAACATGTCGCCATCTTCAAGCTGAATGTCAAAGGCATTTTCTAGTTCCACCACTAAATCCATAACATCCAGTGAGTCCAGTCCTAGAGACTGTAGCGTATCGTCAAGTTTGATATCCTCTGCCCTCGTCTCCACATAGTCTGCCACGATTTCTTTAATCATTTCCTCATGCATCGCAATCCCCCCTATGGCGGTCTGTATTTTGTATTATGAAGGATAATCTCCCACTCACGCAGAGTTTCTTGTCAACATAGGCTTTGCAGGTTACATAGTAGAAAGGGGACCTCACTTTTTCGATCTGGCAGACGGCTGACAGGATGTCGCCTGGGTTAATCTCTTTATGAAATTTCATGTCCGTTATCCCGGTCAGAAGCGGCCGTCCCCCTTGGAGCTCATCCAACCAGAGACCGCAGGAGGATTGCGCCATAACTTCACAGCTCACGACGCCGGGCACAATGGGATGGCCTGGAAAGTGCCCTTTAAAAAACCATTCCTCGCCTGAAAAGTGATAATACCCGATTGACTGTCCAGTTTCTAATATTTCAAGTCTGTGAAGCAAAAGCATCGCGTCTCGGTGCGGAAGGTACTGTTTGATCCTGTCTTGACTTAAAATCTGTTTCATGGTTCACCTTTCATTCTCTTCAAATTTCCTGGCTGTATATAAGACAATTTTTTTACCGTGATATCTGGCATTGCGTTGGAATCATATAAAATAGTCATTCCAATCCCTGCGCGTTTTCCAGCTTTAATATCCCGCAACTGATTTCCGATGAGGATGGATTTCTGTAGGTCGATATGATACCGTTGCTTTGCCTTCCATAACATTCCTGGATTTGGTTTTCGGCAAGTGTGATGGGGGTTACAATATGAACAATAATAA